>NZ_PPRL01000031.1 GCF_002902235.1 Staphylococcus ureilyticus | reverse complement strand
AATCAGAATATTTCAAATATTGTTGTTTTAAGAATATTATTGAAATTTAATTTAATTAAGCGTAAAATCATTTTTATACATTCTTATAGGGAGTATGAAAGGACGGGGAATGTTTTTATGCAAAATCAAGATAAAGCCCATGAACAAGCGGTTCAATCCATCCCACAAAAAGGATTTTTTGGACACCCTAAAGGGCTAGGCGTATTATTCTTTGTTGAATTTTGGGAGAGGTTCAGCTATTACGGTATGCGTGCCTTACTCATTTTCTACATGTATTTCGCTATTAAAGATGGTGGACTCGGCATGGATAAAAGTACTGCGCAGTCAATTATGGCAGTATACGGGGCACTGATATACATGACATCTGTACTCGGCGGATGGATTTCCGATAGAATTACAGGGACACGCGGAGCAACGTTTTACGGTGGTGTTCTAATCATTATTGGACATATCTTCTTAAGTTTACCTTTAGATATCATAGGATTATTTATTTCTATGTTCTTTATTATTGTAGGTTCTGGTTTAATGAAGCCAAGCATTTCAAATATTGTTGGTAGATTATATCCCGATAGAGATACACGAATAGATGCTGGTTTTGTTATATTCTATATGTCGGTTAACTTAGGCGGATTAATTTCACCTATTATTCTAGATCGCTTTGTACATACAGGTAACTTCCACGGCGGGTTCTTAATCGCTGCCATTGGTATGGCGCTTGGACTTGTTTGGTATATATTTTTCAATAAAAGAAATTTAGGTCAAATTGGTACAAAACCAACTAACCCATTGAATAAAAGCGAGAAGAAAAAATATGGTATTTTATTTGCTGCAATCATTGTAATCATTGCAGTTGTATTATTAATTACTGGCTTAACAGGCACATTATCATTTAATTTAGTTAGTACAACAGTACTTATACTAGGGATTGCCTTACCAATCGTATATTTCACAATTATGATTCGAAGTAAAGAAGTCACAGATGATGAACGCTCAAGAGTAATCGCATTTATACCGCTATTTATACTTGGCGTAATTTTCTGGTCTATTCAAGAACAAGGTGCTAACGTTCTTAATCTCTTTGCATTTGAAAGCAGTGACATGAAATTAAATCTATTTGGGTGGAAAACAGATTTCGGCCCTACACTCTTCCAGTCGATAAATCCGTTATTTATTGTATTGTTAGCGCCAGTGGTTTCATTGATTTGGGCCAAAATGGCTCGACGTCAACCAAGCATAGCAACAAAATTTGTTCTAGGCGCAATATTAGCAGGTGCTTCTTACATAATGATTGGCTCTATTGGACATTCAGCTGGCGGAGCAGACATTAGTGTCAACTGGGTTATTTTGTCTTATATTATTTGTGTTATCGGTGAACTCTGTTTATCACCTACAGGTAACAGTGCAGCAGTTAAACTCGCACCAAAAGCTTTCAACACACAAATGATGAGTTTATGGTTATTAACAAATGCCTGTGCGCAAGCTATAAATGGTACTTTAGTGAAGCTCATTGAGCCTCTGGGACACAAAAATTATTTCCTATTTTTAGGAAGTATTGCAATTGTAGTTAGTTTGATTGTTTTAGCATTTGTACCAAAAATCGTCAAAGGTATGCGTGGCATTAAATAGCTTACGTATCAAGCCCACTTCTCACTTTATTGAGTAAGTGGGTTTTTTCATGCGCTAAAGGTCAGATAAACATTATCTTATTCATCCTTGCGAAAAATTGTCACAGCAAAAAATTTAAAAATGAAGTAAATGCCACCAACTCTTCCTATATAATTATAACTATGAAAATATGGGTAAAGTGAATAAGCAACAAAATTTAAAAGAATATGGTGAAAAAATTGGAAAATACTAAATTCAAACACGGTGTCTTATTTTATCATGAATATAGTGGTATTAAAGATATATATCGAGGACTTGGAGATGTGGCAGCTTCCTTAACTACATTTTGTAAACATCTGTCGCTCCAACTAAGTGAAGACGAAGGTGATATTATAAGATTTTGTCAGAAGATTAAAGACCAAAGTTATAGTGACGATGTAGATATCATTTTCCTACTTGGTGGCGATGGTACTGTCAATGAATTAATCAATGGCATAATGCAACATGAATTGAATATCCCTATTGGTATTATTCCAGGTGGCACATTTAATGATTTTGTTAAAACATTAAACCTGAGTCCACGTCATAAAATAGCCAGTCAACAACTTATTCAATCAGAGTTGCAGTCTTATGATGTTATGAAAATCAATGATCAATACGCACTAAACTTTGCTGGATTAGGACTCATTGTTCAAAATGCAGAAAATGTTCAAAACGGTAATAAGGACATCTTCGGCAAATTGAGTTACGTAGGATCTACGGTTAAAACTTTGCTTAATCCGGAGCATTTTGATTATCAATTAACCGTTGACGGTAAAGTTATTGATGGTAATACTGCAATGCTCGTTGTTGCAAATGGGTCATTTATAGGAGGCAGTCGCATACCTTTAACAGACCTTTCACCTAGTGATGGTTATCTGAATTTATTTATTTTTAAAGAACACAGTTCGAGTGTATTGAGTGATATATTTAAACAAAGAGATAGCATGAACTGGAACCATATGACAAATGGTATTCAGCATTTATTATCCAAAGATATCAAAATAGAGACCACACCGGAAATGAAGGTGGACATCGACGGAGAAATTGCATTAAAAACACCTATCCATATTGAAGTCATACCTAAAGCAATACAAATTTTAACGTTACCTGAAAATACGCCTGATAATGAATATGAATAAATACACTATATATAATGTTTACTAAATAAAATCTTATTAAAAAGGACTAATCCACGTACACAATGGATTAGTCCTTTTGATATAGCGTTTAGAAATGTTTACTCACTTAAAGTATAAATAGGTACACTTGAACTTATCGCCCGCTCACTCATGGATTTTCAAGATTCTGCACATTTTAAGTATAGCATCATTAAAATTACATATTTAAACACACAAAGACACGTTCATGTCATTAAATTTATATATCGTAATCACGGTCACCTAAGAAATACTTTTCAACATCATACCAGTCATCTACACGTGTAAAACGATCATCGTTTACATTATGAGACGCAGTATACATGATTGGCTTACCTGTAAATATAGCTAACTGACGAGGGTTGTCATCTATGAGATAGTCTGCATTTACGATATCTTTACGTCCACAAAAAACAAAGTGCTGTGGATCTAAAAATGGAAAATACTCTCTTAACCATTCATATTTATCATGAAATGATGTAGGAACATCCATTGCAGCAGTAGCAATATAAACATCATAGTATTCAGTTAATTTTTTCACAACTTCTTGAGCATGTGCCATCACTTTTAATTTTTTGAAAAAACCTGGTTCGCGTAAAATTTCATGCAATAAGCCATCATGTTCGGGCATTGCGTGACGTAATTTTTTACCGTCCAACATATCATAGGTTATACCTAAATCTGTACGTTTGTTCACATCTTCAATCAGTGCACCTACTGTATCAGCAAGTACTTCGTCCATATCAATAGCAATTGATTTTCTAGTCATCTCATACTCTACTCCCTTTTAAGTTCTCATTCACTAACAATGATCACGCATGATTACATTAATCATCTGACAACATGACCCTGTTTATCATTATTAGTATAGCAAAAAACGTTCAATGAAACCAAAATTGTACATAAGTCTATCATAATATACTATATAAATTAAATATTTTAATTATATAGTTCAAGCTTTATACATTTTAATTTATTGAACGTTATAGATGATGTTTGTTATAAATCAAAGTTATTTAATACTTCGATCATTTTATCATTTTGCTCAGGGAAGCCAATCGTAATTCTGACACCTTTCGGAAATTCTCTTGTAATGCACCCCTGTTTTAACAATGCTTCATACAATTCGTGAGGTCGTGACGTATTCACAAAAATGAAGTTCGTTTGGCTTGGATTTAATTTATGACTACTAACTGAATCAAAGAATTTTGCTCTTTCTCGAGCATTTTTTTCACGAATAGAATCTAAATACGCTTGATCTTCTAATGCAGCAAGTGCAGCGTGTTCTGATAACCGTCCTACATTAAATGGTGGTCGTATAATATTCCACTTTTCAATTGCTTCTTGAGCAGCGACCACATATCCAATACGCATACCTGCTAATCCATATGCTTTAGAGAACGTTCTAAGTAAGAAAGCATTGGAAAATTGCTCTTGTAGTGCTAATGAATTTGGAAAGTCTTCAGCTGTCACGAATTCAACATAAGCTTCATCTATAATTACTGGTATTTCTTGAGGCACACGTGACAAGAAACGTTGCAATTCATCATGTGTAAAATATGTGCCAGTAGGATTATTAGGGTTACATAGCCATACAAGTTTAGTGTTATCATCAACTTCAGAAAGTATACCTTCTAAATCAAACCCACCATCTTTTAGTGGTACCTGAACAACATCTGCTGCTTCTACAATGGCATTATGATAATATTGACCAAAAGTCATTTCACTTGTAACAATTTTATCTCCTTTAGTTAAAACAGCACGTGAAATCATTAATATCACTTCATCTAATCCTGCACCGAACAAAATACGTGCTGGATCAACATTCAAATGCTCACTTATTGCTTCTTTAATTAACGGAGAACCCGTTTCAGGATAAAATTGCAATTCATCTAAATGCTGCGTGATTGCGTCTTTCACTTTAGGTGACGGTCCATATAAATTTTCATTAGAAGCTAATTTATAAAGTTCACCCTCAATCCCGTATTGTTCTTTTAGTGCTCTTGGTGATAAACCTGGTTGATATGCTGATAATTGTTCTATTTGTTTTTTCATTGTTGATTCGGGCCTCCTTAAATTTACAGAAATTTCAAAACTTAGTAACCATTATATACCTTATTTCCATTGAAAATCAATGTAACTTTTTTTGAAGTGAGAATTTAATCAAATATAAATACGAGTTCAACTTAATGTGTGCATTAACATAGTAAAACACATTGTTAAACTCGTATTGTCTTATGAATTAATCAATTAAATTATGTTTTTCTAAATAGTTTTTAGCTACCTCATAAGGATCTTGTTTTTTCACTGTAACTTCATAATTCATTTGTTGCATATCTTCATCAGATATCTTACCTGCTAATTTGTTAAGTGGTGCTTTGATTTCAGGATGTTCCTTTAAATATGATGTTTTAAACATAGGTGCCCCTTGATATGGTGGGAATACCTTTTTATCATCTTCTAAAACAACCATATCGTATTGTTTTAATTCGGCATCTGTTGAATATGCGTCAATTAAGTTAATATCTCCGCTTTCAACTGCTTGATATCTTAATTTCGGCTCCATCGTCTTAACTTCTCCAAAATCTAAATCATATGCTTTTTTAACAGCTGGATAACCATCACCACGATCATTAAACTCTAATGTGAAACCTGGCTTAATTTGGTCACTTACTTTGTTTAAGTCACCTATCGTTTTAAGGTTATGTTTTTTCGCAAAATCTTTTTTAACTGCCAATGAATAAGTATTGTTATATTTCATTGGTTTTAACATAGTCATATCGTATTTATCTTCTAAACTTGATTTTGCTTGTTGATACACCTTATTTTCTTGTTTAGATTTCAAATCTTCCTTTGTTAACTCTCCAAGTACAGTACCTGTAAACTCAAGGTAGCCATCTATATCGTCAGATTTCAAAGCATTAAATAGGAATGAAGTTTTCCCCATGCCGTCTTTAACATCTACTGTATCATCTGTTTCTTCTTCAATTAAAATTTTATACATATTTGTAATTACAGATGGTTCTGACCCAAGTTTACCTGCTAATGTAATTTTATCTCCTTTTTGAGCAAACATTGGTCCAATAATCACTAATAGCAGAATTATAATAATTGCACCTAGAGAAATAAGTAACTTTTTATAGGACAACTTTTGCATATACCGTAAAACTAAATCAAAAAGAATTGCTAATAAAGCTGCGGGAATCGCTCCAATAATGATCAATGATGTGTCATTTCTATCTATACCTAAAAGAATCAAATCACCAAGACCACCAGCACCAATTAAAGCTGCTAATGTAGCAGTCCCTATAATCAATACCATAGCTGTTCTAATACCTGCCATAATTACTGGCATAGCTATGGGTAATTCCACTTTCGTTAATCTTCTTCCTGGCTTCATACCGATACCCTTAGCTGCCTCAATTAATGACCTATCCACTTCATTGATACCAGTATATGTATTTCTTAATATCGGTAATAATGCATACACTACTAACGCAATCACTGCTGGTACCTTACCAATACCAAACAGTGGTATCATCAAACCAAGCAATGCTAATGATGGTATTGTCTGTAGTACTGCCGCAATATTCATCACAATTTCAGAAATCTTGCGTGTCTTCGTGAGCAAAATACCTAATGGTACTCCAATTACTGCTGCAATGAGCAATGCAATAAATGATATTTGGATATGCTCAAATATCGTAGTTAACAATTGTCCTTTTCGATCTGAAAGTGTATTTATTAATTCATTCATCTTTGACCACCCCCTGTATGCTCGGATAGATATTTAAACATATCTTCGCGTTTAAGCACATGTTGAGTAGCAGTCGATTCATCATTAATAATGATAGCATCATGATTAGCTAAATCACTATAAATATTTTTAATAGAGACGTCGCTGTTAACAATAGGATAGCCTTTGGTAGCTGCCTGTTCATCAATCGTTAATTCTCCAATAAGTTCTGATAGTTTAGTATCTTTTTCTATTTTAAATGATTTATCCCCAACAAATTGTTTTACAAAATCACTTTTAGGATGATTAACCATATTTTCAGGTGTATCTATTTGCTCTACATGTCCTTTGTTTAATAGACAAATTCTGTCAGCAAGTTTCATCGCTTCTTGTATATCATGTGTTACAAAAACGATTGTTTTCTTTATTTTTTGCTGTAATGCAATTAAATCATCTTGTAGTTTTTCTCGACTGATTGGATCTAATGCACTGAAAGGTTCGTCCATCAATATAACTGGTGGATCTGCGGCTAATGCACGCACCACACCAACACGTTGTTGTTGCCCACCTGATAGTTCATCTGGTTTTCTATCTTTAAAAAGTTCTGGCTCTAAGCCAACCATATTTAATAACTCATCTATACGTTCATCAATATCCACGTCTTTCCATTTTTTCATTTGTGGTACTTGTGCAATATTTTCTTTTATTGTTAAATGTGGAAATAATGCAATTTGTTGCAAGACATAACCGATATCCCAACGCATTTCATATACTGGATAGTCACTAATTGGTTTACCTTTAAAATAAATAAATCCCTCTGTTAAGGAAATTAAACGATTAATCATTTTTAATGTCGTAGTTTTACCACAACCTGAAGGTCCGATTAAAACAAAAAACTCACCTTCTTTTATATTAAAGCTAAGATCATCTACAGCCTTTTTATCCCCATAACGTTTGATTACATTTTTAAATTCTATCAATTTTTCACCCTCACTCTTTTCATTGCCTTTACTATCACTTAAAAAAATTCACATAGTTAACACATAACCGATTTATGTATCATTTAACCCTTTTGAACATAGTTAGATAAAACAAAAACGAAGTTAATTGAAACCAATCAATATCACTATTACATTTGTACTTGTATAGTATATTAATAGTTGTCAAATTAACTTCGTATTTATCGCAATTATTTCAATGTAAAATACTAATAC
>NZ_PPRL01000030.1 GCF_002902235.1 Staphylococcus ureilyticus | reverse complement strand
TTTTTAATTTTTAGGGAATATAAAATAAATAATACTTTTAAAATAATCTTTGTATTTAAATGATAACTAATTCATAAATATTTATAATAAATAAAAAAGTACAACCTCATTTAAATGAAAACGAAGTTGTACTTTTTGCGGAGGTCATATGTTTAATTAACCTCAAATGTTATTTTTTATAAAGTTTAATTTTGATTTCATAATAATCATCATGGTCTTTCGCTTGATGTTCAAACTTGATACCACTTTTTTCAAGTTCCTCTAAACTTTTGCCTACCGCTTCACGTGCATCCGTTAAGTCTTTTTCAAATGCAAAACTTTGCGCTTTCACTTTTTCAGGGCCAACTTTTTGTTTTACTCTTGCTTCAGTTTGTTTCACATTTAACTTTTGGCTTATAATCGTTTCCACCAATGTTTCTTGATCTTCATCTGATAAACTTAGCATCGCACGTGCGTGACGTTCTGTAACTTTGCCTTCACGCAAACGTTCTATCACTTTAGGCGCTAATTTTAATAATCTCAATTTATTTGCTATAAAACTTTGACTTTTACCTACACTTTTAGCTAATTCACTTTGTGTCGTATCGCCTAGTTCTAAAAGTTTCTTATAAGCTTCTGCCTCTTCTACTACAGATAAATTTTCACGTTGAATATTTTCTATTAAAGCTACCACTGCAGTTTCTTCATCGCCTAAATCTCTGATAATGACATCTGCGTATGTCTTATTCAACGATTGTAAGGCTCTAAATCTACGCTCTCCAGCAATAATTTCAAACATATCCTCTTCTATAGGACGCACTACAATCGGTTGTAACAATCCATGCTCATCTATTGATTCTGCGAGTTCTTTAATCTTATTTGGCTCAAATACTTGTCTTGGTTGATAACGATTTGGCACAATACGTTCAGTATGAATAGATTCAACACTATTATGATCCTCTTCAATATAACCAACAATGTCATCTTTATTTTTCAAACCAAATAATTTAGAAAAAGGTTTCTTCATATTTTATGCGCTCCCTCTAAATTAGTTGTATTAAATCACTTTTCTTTTTCAAGTAATGGAGACTTATTGGGCATTCCTGGTTTTCTTGGATATTTCTTTGGTGTCTCGCTTCTCTTATCTATCTTGATTATTTGCCTTTCACCAGCATCTTCTGGTAATTCATATGAAATGACATCCTGAAGTTTACCACCGAGGACTCCTATACCAAAACGCGCTTCTTCCAATTCTTCTTCGCCTTTAGCTGATTTTAAAGCAATGAATTGTCCACCCTTTTTAACTAACGGTAAACACAATTCGCTTAATACGGAAAGTCTAGCAACTGCACGTGCAGTTACAATATCATAAGACGCCCTGTAGTCTCCCTTCCCGTATATTTCTGCGCGATCATGTACAAAACTCACATTTTCTAAATCTAATACTTCTGCTAACTGATTTAAAAAATGGATGCGTTTATTTAATGAATCTACAATTGTAATTTTTAAATTAGGATAAATAATTTTTAATGGAATACTTGGAAAACCAGCACCAGCACCAATATCACAAATTGTTTGCGCTTGTGTCAAATCCGTATAAAAACTGAGTGCAATCGAATCATAAAAATGTTTCAAATACACTTCATGTTCTTCAGTAATGCTTGTTAAATTCATTTTTTCATTCCATTCAACGAGCATTTGAAAATACGTTTGAAATTGATGTTGTTGATTCTCTGTAAGTTCGATACCTTGTATGCTGAGTTGCTCAGTTAACCATTTTACACTCATCTTAACTTTCCACCCTTTGTATTTTACCTTGTTCTAGGAACACTAATAAGATCGAAATATCTGCTGGGTTCACACCTGAAATCCGAGATGCTTGCGCAATATTTAACGGTTTAACTTCCGCTAATTTCTCGCGTGCTTCAGTCGCTAAACTATCGACTTTACTATAATCCAAGTCTTCTGGAATTTTCTTTTCTTCCATACGTTTTACTTTTTCAACTTGTTGTAACGACTTATTGATATAGCCTTCATATTTTGTCTGAATCTCAACTTGTTCTGCTACATCACTTGATAATTGGTTTTCTTCTTCTAAAATTTCTAGAATTAAGTTATACGTCATTTCAGGTCTACGCAATAATTCCAAAGCTAATATACCATCTTTCAAACGAGAACCGCCTTGCGCTTCAATAATTTCTTGTACGCGTTCGTGAGGTTTTATTCTAATTTCATTTAAGCGTGCTTGCTCATCTTTTATCATTTGACGTTTTTCATTGAAACGTGCATAACGTTCTTCAGAAATCATACCTAATTTATAACCTAAATCTGTTAATCGTAAATCTGCATTGTCATGTCTTAATAATAAACGATATTCTGCACGAGATGTTAATAAACGGTATGGTTCATTTGTACCTTTTGTTATAAGGTCATCTATTAAGACACCAATATAAGCATCTGAACGACTTAAGATGACTTCTTCTTCGCCTAATACTCTTGACGCTGCGTTAATTCCAGCCATGATGCCTTGTCCTGCCGCTTCTTCATAGCCAGAAGTTCCGTTGATTTGTCCTGCAGTATATAGATTTTTAATTTTTTTAGTTTCTAGTGTTGGCCACAATTGTGTTGGTACAAGCGCATCATATTCAATGGCATATCCTGCACGCATCATATCCGCTTTTTCTAAGCCTGGGATTGTTTCTAACATCTGACGTTGAACATGTTCAGGTAAGCTTGTTGATAATCCTTGTACATATACTTCATTAGTATTTCTACCTTCTGGTTCTAAGAAAAGTTGGTGTCTAGGTTTATCATTGAATCTTACAAATTTATCTTCAATTGATGGGCAATATCTAGGTCCTGTACCCTTAATCATACCGGAGTACATCGCAGATAAATGTAGATTGTCATCTATAACTTGGTGTGTTTCTCCATTCGTATATGTTAACCAACAAGGTAGCTGATCTAAAATATATTCCGTTGTTTCAAAACTAAATGCTCTACCAACATCGTCACCTGGTTGTATTTCTGTTTTAGAATAATCAATCGTTTTGGCGTTGACACGTGGTGGTGTACCTGTTTTGAATCTCACTACTTCAAATCCAAGATTTCTAAGATTATCAGCTAGTGAAATAGATGGTAATTGATGGTTTGGACCACTTGAATATTTCATATTACCTAAAATGATTTCGCCACGTAAAAATGTACCGGTTGTAATAATGACTGCATCTGCCCAGTATTCTGTACCAATGTTCGTACGTACACCTTTGATCACTTCATCTTCAATGATTAAGTCATCTACCATGCCTTGCATAATATCAAGGTTTTCTTCATCTTCAATGACTTGTTTCATTTCTTGTTGATAAAGTACTTTATCTGCTTGTGCGCGAAGTGCTCTGACTGCTGGTCCTTTACCCGTATTTAACATACGCATTTGGATATGTGTTTTATCGATTGTTTTTGCCATTTGGCCACCTAATGCGTCTATTTCACGAACTACTATACCTTTAGCCGGGCCACCAACTGATGGGTTACATGGCATAAATGCAATATTATCTAAATTTATTGTTAACATTAACGTTTTGGCACCACGTCTTGCTGAAGCAAGTCCAGCTTCTATACCAGCATGTCCGGCTCCAATTACTATTACATCATATTCTTGAGCCATATTTTTTTCCTCCCTTTTATTTTCCTAGACAGAATTGACTAAATAACTGGTTTATCAATTCTTCACTTGCGGATTCTCCGATAATTTCACCTAAAATTTCCCAAGTTCTCGTTAAGTCTATTTGAACCATATCCATTGGCACACCAGCCTCTGCAGCATCTATAGCGTCTTGAATTGAATTTCTCGCCTGTTTTAACAATGAAATATGTCTTGAATTCGATACATATGTCATATCCTGATTTTGGACATCTCCTGCAAAGAACAAATCTCTAATTTGTATCTCTAACTGATCAATACCTTCTTGTTTTAGCATTGATGTTTGAATGATTGGCATATCTCCAACCATTTCTTTAACTTCTGAAATATCTAATCGTTTGTCTAAATCCATCTTGTTAATTATGACAATGGCATCTTCGTTTTTAATAACTTCATATAGCTTGCGATCTTCTTCTGTTAAAGGTTCGTTGTAATTTAACACAAACAAGATTAAATCCGCTTCACCTAAAGCTTTGCGTGAACGCTCTACACCAATACGCTCAACGATATCTTCTGTTTCACGTATGCCAGCAGTATCTACTAACCTTAAAGGTACACCGCGGACGTTTACATACTCTTCTAAAGTATCTCGAGTCGTACCAGGTACCTCTGTTACAATCGCCTTGTTGTCTTGGATTAGGTTATTTAGCATGGATGACTTACCAACATTAGGCTTACCAACTATGACCGTTGCCAAACCTTCTCTCATTATCTTCCCTTGTGTACCTGTATCTAATAACTTATTAATTTCTGACTTAATTTGATTCGATTTTTCTAATAATACTTCTGTTGTGGCATCTTCCACATCATCATATTCTGGATAATCTATATTAACTTCTACTTGTGCAAGGATTTCGAGAATGGATTGTCGCTGTCGCTTAA
Organism: Staphylococcus ureilyticus; assembly: GCF_002902235.1. Classification (GTDB taxonomy): domain Bacteria; phylum Bacillota; class Bacilli; order Staphylococcales; family Staphylococcaceae; genus Staphylococcus; species Staphylococcus ureilyticus. Next base: position 1,053 of record NZ_PPRL01000030.1, on the reverse strand, counting down.
TCATATCACTTAAACGACCTTCAATTTGATTCATTGCAACTTTAGATGCACGATCGGTTTTAGAACGAATAAAATCCATCACCGCTTCGGCTTGAGATAAATCAATACGCCCATTTAAAAATGCACGTTTTGTATATTCACCAGGATCTGCCATTCTAGCACCGTGTGTCATCGTCAACTCTAATACCCTGTTGATGGTTAAAATACCACCATGACAATTAATTTCAACGATATCTTCTCTAGTAAATGTTTTCGGTGCACGTAAGACAGACACCATTACTTCTTCTACCACTTCATTTGTCTCAGGGTCAACAATATGTCCATAATTTATTGTATGAGAAGGTACATGTTCTAATGATTCCTTCCCTCTATATAATTTGTCTGCAATATTTACTGCGTCAACACCTGACAAACGTACAATACCGATAGCACCTTCACCCATAGGTGTGGATATACTCGTTATCGTATCTAAATCCATCATCCATCTCGCCTCCTTTTATTCTAAAATTTATCATTATAATATTGTAAATAGTTTTGGATTAAAAAGCTAACATCTTGTTTAAAAAATCTAATAAGTTAGCCTAAGGGTTGTCTGAGGTAAGACTTACGAAGGTCTTAAATGTTCAATCTCCCCTACCCTATTTAATTCGTTTATTAAAAACTTTAGCGATTTTTAAAACATGTTCTAAACTTGCTTGGATTTGAAGAGTATCCATATCTTTAGCTGGCTGCCTAGCTATGACAATAATTTCCATTGGTAATATATTTTGCTTATGCACCTTGAAGCTTTCACGAATAGCACGCTTAATTTTATTTCTAACAACAGCATTACCTAATTTTTTAGAAACACTAATACCCAGTCTAAAGTGTTCTAGTTCTTTATTAGGTTTCGTATAGACTACAAATTGACGATTTGCTACTGATTTTCCTTTTTTGTATATAAATTGAAAATCACTGTTCTTTTTAATTCGGTATGCTTTCTCCACGAAACATCACTCGCTTATCTTTTCATTACATTCATTATTATATATTAAGCCATAACATGTATTGAAT
>NZ_PPRL01000003.1 GCF_002902235.1 Staphylococcus ureilyticus | reverse complement strand
AAAACGACATGGCTAAAATGATTTATTTATAAACTTACGATATAATTAGCATATGTTAAATGTTATCAATGATTGATAATATTAATATTTTTACTTAAGCAAGTTTTTAAGCAGAGATTTTAAAGTCATAGCGATTTTTGGTATTTATTAAATTAATTCAAAGATAATACCGTATGAGTAAATTGTTAATATATTGAAGTTTCAAGGAGGATATAACCATGAAATCAGAATGGTTGGATAAATTAGATGAAAGTTTAGTAAAAAAATTTTATGAAGCACAAACAGAAAAAGAAATAGAAGAAGGGTTTAGCGGAAACCTAACATTTGGGACTGCTGGAATACGTAGTACTTTCGGTTTAGGACCGGATCGATTGAATGCATTTACAGTCCGCAAAGTTGCATTGGGTTTATCGCAATATTTGAAAGCAAAATTTGATAATCCATCCATCGTAATCCATTTTGACACAAGATTGTTATCGAAAGCATTTTCAGAAGAAATGGCGTCTGTTTTAGCTCAAAATAATATTACTACGATTTTATCAGAAAATTACAAATCCACACCTGAATTATCATTTGCGGTGAGATATTTAAAAACAAGTGCAGGTGTGATGATTACTGCTAGTCATAATCCCAAAAACTATAATGGGATTAAAATATACGATCAAAATGGTGGACAATTATTACCCGATGAATCAGAACATTTAAGTCAATATATTAACGCTATTGAGCATCCACTACAGATTGATAGAGATGATTTTAATTTATTACTCGAAGATAATAAAATCACATATATGTCAAATGAAGTCACTGAAGCTTATAAAAATGAAGTGAAAGATTTAATAGGGGATATTCCTGAGAAACAAGCTAAAGTCGTACTTACGAGTTTACATGGTACGAGTTTACCTTTGGCTTCTGATATATTATCAGAATTAAACTATGATAACTTTGTTATTGAAAAAGAACAGTCAACCCCAGATGGTAATTTTCCAACTGTAGCGATAGCTAATCCTGAAGATGAGGCTGTTTTTGAACGCGGTATTAAGCTCGCAAACGATACAGATGCACAATTAATTATAGCGACTGATCCTGATGCTGATAGATTGGGGATAATTGAACGTTATAATGACCAAACGTACAGATATTTTAATGGAAATGAAATTGGTATTTTGCTTACTAAATTAAGATTCCAAGATTTAGTAGAAGAAGGTAAACAACTATACATGATTAAATCTATAGTCACAAGTGAACTTGCGGAAAGATTAGCCATAGCATTAGATGTAGAAGTGAATAATGTATTAACAGGATTTAAATACATTTCAAATTTATTGGAAACAGAAAGTGCTCATCAAGATAAGCAATTACTAATTGCTTTTGAAGAAAGCCATGGCTATTTAGCAAAGCCATTTTCAAGAGACAAAGATGCAATACAAATGGTTCCTTTATTAATCAAATATAAAAATTTATTAGCGAATAACGGAATGACATTTAAAGATACAATAGAAGATATTTATGCGCATATCGGTGCATATAAAGATAAAACTCTATCACCGACTTTTGAAGGCGCAGAAGGCATTGAAAAAATTACTAAAATAATGGATCAATTTAGAAATAAAGATGTTTCAACGATTTGTGGTCTTGAAGTAGCACAAGTTGAGGATTACCAATTAGGTACCATTAAAAATGTAAGAGAGAGTAGTACTGAGGCATTATCATTACCTGAAACCAATTTAATTCGCTTTATTTTTGATGAAGGTTTCATTGCATTGAGACCTTCTGGTACTGAACCTAAAATTAAGTTGTATTTCTCATTAAATATAGAAGATATTGATGCTTTAACAAATCAATTTAAAGAGGAATATATCAATCATATAAAATAACAACAAAGAGGCAACAACATGAAAGTCAACAAATATAAAATAATCATTGTTTTAATCATTTTCATATTTTTGGTTTTAAGTTTTACTGGTTATAGACAATATAAACAAATGAAAGATTATATTAGTCCTTCAAAGATTTCAACCAAGGAAAATGAAGAACAATCATCTAAGAAACAAAAAAAGTTAAAAACAGTCGTTGATCACAAACATCCACAAATTAATAAAATAGATGAATATTTGGAACAAACTCATTTTAATGGTACCATTGCGCTTTTTGAAAAAGGTAAACTTAAATTGAATAAAGGCTATGGTTATCAAGATTTTGAAAAGAGTGAAGAAAATAATGCTAATACGATGTTTTTAATTGGCTCAGCACAAAAATTTTTGACAGGTATCATGTTAAAACAATTAGAAATTGAAGACGAGATTCATATGATGACGCCAGTAAAGCATTATTTAGAATGGTTTGATTCAATTTATCCACTTTCGATTAAGCAACTGATGTTACATCAAAGTGGGTTATATAAATATAAAGCGAATCCAAAATTTAAAGATTTAAATGATGCAACACATGCAATACAACAGAGAGGTATCAACCCTTTAGAATATAATAAATATCAATATAACGATGCTAATTATTTAATATTATCGAAAGTAATAGAGACGGTGACACATAAGTCTTATATGCAGAATTTAAATGAAAGATTAGTGAAACCATATAATTTAGAATATACAGCACGTTATAGTAATTTAAATTTTCAAAAATATATGGCTGTTGGTTATAAAAATGATAAATTAACTGGAAGACGTATTCGTCAAAAACCTAATATATTAAATCAATATGATGGGGCAGGTAACCTTTACATGTCTCCTTATGATATGGGGAAAGTGGTATTAAATTTACAAGACAATAGAATTTTTGACGAAACAACGACCATGCCTTTTATTCATGAAAGTTTGACTACACAATATCCTAGACCATATCGATACGGCTTTTATTCTTTTGCTGATAAAAATAGAATTAATGGCATTTTTTTCGGCAATATATTCACAGTATATTTTAATGATAATTATGTTATTGTACTAGCAACGAATTATGACAACGGCAAAATGAATAATGAATATAAAATGAAGCATATTTACTTTAAGTTATTACATCAAGATGGTCATTATAATAGAGTAAAACAGTTGTATTGAAAGGGAATAGTGATAGGTGTGTTAATATCACTGATTAAAAGATAACCGTCAATTTCTATCAAACCACGATAGAAATTGACGGTTTTTCTTTTATAATAAGTTGTTTATGTTTTGAGGACAAATTATAGTTCATGTTTCGCAAAATGCATGCTTTTTATACGGTAATGTTAATTAGAGATAAATACATGCATAATATATCTCGCTAAATTAGTTTGTCTATGGATTTCCTTAGAAAAGGTGTGTTAGTTTTTCTGCAAAATAAATACTTTTTTGTTTTGTAAGATGCAGACTGGATTGTCGTATATATGATTAATTACGAATCTGAGTTCATACATATGATCAAAAATTGTAAATAATAAAAGATGAGTCAAACGATTTGTGTATTAAAATTTTACTTACAATACTTTAAAGCATCGATAAACATCTGCTTAAAGATATTTGCTTGTACTGACATTACTACGGTTGTATTAGGAAATTGAGATTTGAAGTCAACTACTGAAGCACCCCTGGTTAATTTGCCATCTGTTTCAATTTGCACATCAGCTTCTCGTACTACAAAGTGTTCTGGATGCAGTAGATAAAGCAATGTATAAGCATCGTATACATTAATACCTTTTTCAAAATCGTCTCCTCTATAATGTTTGAATAACTGATGCAACATCTTACCAGTCTCGTTGATTGATTTTAGTTCATTAATTGTTTCATGTGTCAAACTAGAACTTCTAGCAACATCTAATCCTATCATTGTTATAGGTAGTCCAGAATTAAATACGATTTGAGCAGCTTCAGGATCACAATAAATATTAAATTCAGCTAATGGTGTTACATTACCTCGAGATGCTGAGCCACCCATTAATACAATTTCTTTAATGTATGCTTTAACTTCAGGATAAGTCATTAATAATAATGCAATATTCGTTAATGGGCCAATAGGAATAAGTGTGATAGGCGTTTCGCTTTTGAGTAAAATATCTCGCATGGCCTCAACAGCATGAGTAGAATCGAGATCACTTTCATTGATTTCTGGGAAAGTATATCCTTCCATTCCCGATTCACCATGTACTTCACTTGCATCTACAATAGCTGATAAAAGTGGTTGTGAAGCACCTCTATGTACAGGTACATCGCTATTAAAGAAACGTTTGATTTTTAATGCATTAGCAGTTGTTTTTTCGATTCCAACATTACCATTGACTGTAGAAATCATTTTCAAATCAAATTCTGGATGGTTTAAAGCAAAGCTAATCGCTGCTGCATCATCAATACCTGGGTCTGTATCAATAATAATTGGTTGTTTCATAATTATCTAATCCTCCTGTTACAAAAATAGCATTATCAATTATATTCTACATCTTTTGGAGAAAGAAATGTTACAAAGTAAATTATTTAATGAAAGGTATAGGGGAGATGGATACGGGAATAAAAAAAAGACTTCTCGAAAGAGAAGTCTTTTTGGGATTATAAGTGGCTTGAGTGTCCACCTTGCATTACCCAATACGTACCAATAACTGTAATTAGAGTAATGATAACCGCAAATATAACTTTAAACCCTTGTACATTTCCATCTTTACCTTCAGTTAAGTGCATGAACATTAATAATTGTACTGCAGCTTGGATAAAGGCAAAGCCAAAGATGATTGTAATCTTAGCATTTAGTGCCATTGATGTGTATAGGGTTACGAATACTGCTAAAATAGTCAAAACGATTGAGCCAATAAAACCTACTGTGTGTTTTACAATTGTATTCATCCGCTAAACACCATCCCTATCATATATACGGCAGTGAAGATGAAGATCCAAACAACATCTAAGAAGTGCCAATATAAACTTACTATAAATAATTTAGGAGCATTATCTTTATTTAATCCACGCATTGCAACTTGAATTAATAGACATGTAATCCAAACAATCCCTAGAGATACGTGGGCACCATGTGTTCCTAAAAGAATAAAGAAACTAGACCAGTAAGAACCAATAGTTAAGTTAACACCTTCTGAGACATAGTGAGCAAACTCATAAATTTCAAAGCCTACGAACACTACTCCGAATAGTAAAGTGATAATCATCCATATTGTCATTAATTTTGCTTTTTCTTGTCTCATATAGTAAATAGAGATACCACAAGTGTAAGAACTAATTAATAACGCAAATGTCATTATTAAAATTAGGGGTAATTCGAACATTTCAGTTGTCATTTTACCGCCATAATCGCCACCGTGTTGAAGCGTTAATAGGGTTGCGAATAGCGTACCGAATAATGAGACTTCCGCTGTAAGGAATACCCAAAAGCCAAGTCTATTTAAATTACCTTCATGCGAACGTTGATCAATAGTGTTTGCATCATGACTCATGACTTACAGCCTCCCTTTCTTTAATACGTGCTTCACGTAAACGTTTTTCGGTTTCTGCTACTTCAGAAGCTGGAATATGATAACCGTGGTCTACTTGGAAACTGCGGTAAATCATAGTACCAAAGATACCTATTAAGCAAATAACGGCTGGAAGTATAGTTTCAAAGACAAGGAAGAATCCACCGATTGTGAAGAAAATTCCCATCCAGAAACCAACTGGCGTATTATTTGGCATATGGATATCAGAATAATTGTGATTATCTAAGTAGTGTCTACCGTTTTCTTTCATATTTACAAATGTATCGTAGTCATTCCAATCTGGTGTAATAGCAAAATTGTATTTAGGCGGCATTGCTGAAGCAGTTGACCACTCTAATGTACGTCCTAAGCCATCCCAGTTGTCACCAGTAGCTTCACGTGGTGCTTTGAAGAAACTATATACGATACTAGCAACTAAGAACATAAAGCCTAGTGCCATCATTAATGCACCGACAGTAGAGATTGCGTTTAGCAACCACCATCCATCTTCTGGCATATAAGTGTATAAACGACGTGGCATACCATCTAATCCAAGGATGAATTGAGGTAAGAAACAAACGTTAAATCCAATCATGAATAACCAGAAACTCCATTTGTTTAATGTCTCGTTTAACTTAAATCCAGTCATCTTAGGCCACCAGAAATTGAGTGCACCTAAACAAGCAAATACAACACCAGCTACTAATGTGTAGTGGAAGTGAGCAACTAAGAAGTACGTATTATGGTACTGATAGTCGGCTGCTGCCATTGCAAGCATAACACCAGTTACACCACCAAGTAAGAAGTTAGGAATGAATGCTAATGCGAATAGCATAGGCGATTCAAATGTAATTCTACCTTGATATAAAGTGAATAACCAGTTAAATAATTTAACACCTGTTGGTATACCAATCAGCATAGTTGTGATTGAGAAGAATGAGTTAATTAATGCACCATTACCCATAGTGAAGAAATGGTGAACCCAAACTAAGAAACTAAGGAATGCGATACCTGCTGTTGCCCACACCATACTTTGGTGACCAAACAGACGTTTACGTGCAAATGTTGGAATAATTTCTGAATAAATACCGAATGCCGGTAGGATAACGATATAAACTTCGGGGTGCCCCCATACCCAGAAGAGGTTAGCCCATAGCATTGGCATACCACCATTTGCGACTGTAAAGAATGCAGTATCGAAGATTCTATCTGTTGTAAACAGTGCTAGCGCAACTGTCAATACTGGGAAAGCCAAAATAACGATTAATGCTGTAATGAAAGTAGTAACCGTGAACATTGGCATTTCCATAAATTTCATCGTAGGTGTTTTACATCTAAGTATTGTTACAAAGAAGTTAATACCAGTCATTAGGGTACCTATACCAGAAATCTGTATTGCGATAAGGTAGTAGTTAACCCCAGGTCCTGGACTGAATTCTCCTGCGAGTGGTGCATAGTTAGTCCAACCAGCTGCAGGTGAGCCTCCGATTATAAATGATAGGTTGAATAACAACATACCAGAGAAGAATAACCAGAAACTTACGTTATTTAATACAGGGAATGCAACGTCTCTTGCACCAATTTGAAGAGGTACAATAACATTCCATAAACCAAAGATGAAAGGCATCGCCATAAAGATAATCATTATTACGCCGTGCGTACTAAAGACTTCATTATAGTGATTTCCTTCTAAGAATGTATTATCTGGAATTGCTAATTGTGTACGCATCATTAGGGCATCAATACCACCACGTACGAACATTAATACAGCACAGATTAAATACATAGCACCAATTTTTTTATGGTCAATAGACGTGAACCATTCTCTGTATAGATATTTCCACAATTTAAAGTAAGTAATTACTGCGATTACTGCGATGATAGCAAACGGTGCACCAATCTGCGCCATTGTAATCATCCAGTTACCTTGAACGAGTAATTGATCCCATGGGAAATTCATTAATGTCCACCTCCATGTTCATGGTCTTTTTTCTCAGCTTTAGATGCTTTTTCATCTTTAGCACCTTCTGAGATTTTTTCCATTTCATCCATATTATGTGATTCTTCATCTTTGAATTCACTATCATATGGTTCATTATTGCCTAGAATCATAGCTTTCATACCATGACGTTCATAGTTTGCGTTTGTGATTTGAGGTTTACGTGCAGGTTTATTCGGTTTATCCAATACATCTTTTTTAATTTCTTCAGGTGTATTGAAGTTTGGATCTTTCTGTACGTAATTGAAACGATCATAAGCATGGAAAATATACTCAGGATCAGCTGCTGGATCAACAAACGCCATGTGCGTACCACTGAAAGTTAAGTTTTTATTTTCAGTAGTTGGTAAAAGTTGTTTATCAAAAGTATCTTGATCTAATTTCTTTTGACTTTGAGCATCTTTTACCCAATCCTTAAATTTACTTTGGCTAACAGAATTAACATCAAATGTCTGGCGAGCGAATCCTTCACCGTTGAAGTTTGAGTTACGTCCTCGGAACGTACCTTCTTCGCTAGCAGTTAATGTCCAATCCATTGTCATACCGGTCATCGCGTATTTTTGACCACCTAATTGTGGTATCCAGAAACTTGTCATCATATCCATTGATTGGAGTTTGAAGACAACAGGGCGATCTTTAGGTATTGTTAGGTGGTTAACAGTTTCGATTTTTTCTTCAGGATAACTGAAGAACCACTTATAACCAGCGCTTGTTGCATAGACAACAAGTGGATCGTCTTGTTTTTCCGGTTTAGCTTCATACATATAAAGCGATTTTACTGTAGGAATCGCTAAAGCGATAACGATGATCACCGGAATGATAAACCAAATTGTTTCAATTAAAGAATTGTGGTGCATCTTACCAGACTCGTCTGTTTTGTGTAATCTATATTTATATAGGAACAGAGCAAACATGATAAGTACGGCGGCAATAATAACAAGCATGAAGATGATTGAATAAATAATCAAGAACTTCGAGTCACTTGCTACCGGCCCTTTTGGGTTTAAAACTTCTACATTTGAACAACCACTAAGTATAATTAGTGAGCCAAAGAGTAGAAGCAAAGACTTAAATTTTGACACTTTTTTGACCTCCTAATACTACAATTGTAGGGCTTACCATCAATTTTAAGATATTACGCAATATTTACAAGTGTTTGTGCAAAAAAATTATTGTAAAATTAAAAGAAACCCAACAAACTCAACGTCTGACGGGCTTTCAAAGATTTGTTAAAATTATGTGTACATTTTGTGAAAAGTGTCATATTTTAGGCGATAGGATAATTTCACACCAAAATTAATTGTTTGAAGTGAATTTCATCGTGACATATGTATTCATATACTATTTATTTTACTTCAATATATCTTACTGATTTATTCGTTGCACCTTCTGAATCTTCTACAGTATATTCAATTTTATATTTACCTTCTTTTTCAGTGTTAATATTTCCATCTACTGAAATTTTGTGCGTTAAGTCACCATCTTCTTTATCATAGGCACGTACACCATTTAATAAATTATAGTTATTTCCTTTATCGATGATAACATCGTTTGTTCCTTTTAATTCGGGGATAGAATTTTCTGTAGCTTCTGCACTTAGATTAGGTGAAACAAGGGTTGCAGATACCCCGAGAGCTGATAATGACTGCATTAATTTATTCATAACGTAAACCTCCGTATGAGCGTCATTTATTTTTTATCTTAAATACACTATATTTTATTTTGATAGAAATTACATCGTACTATAGTCTTAATATAACGTAATTGTGTAAATTAAGTTATAATTTTTTGAAAAAATTCAGTTAACTGTAATAAATTTTTGAAAAACGTAAAAACTACTAAAGAAAATTGAGTGTTTTTGAATAAAACCATATTGATGGATGTTTTAATAATATAAGAGCTGTTTTAGGAGATGGTTTAAAAATGAATAAGAGCGGGGGAAAGAATCCTGATTTTACTAAAAAGATTTTTTCTGCCTATCTGGGCAAATATGATTTGAATTGAAAAGTATAAAATATTTAACTGAACTTCAGCTTATAAACAATTCTCACTTACGCAATTTGTTCGTTTTGTAAAAAGTGATTTGAAGTTTTATATAAGGAAGATAGTAGATCAACATGGCCTATATTTCATAAAAGTAAAATAAACGTCAATTTCTATTGTGATCACTTAGAAATTGACGTTTATTCATTAGTTTGAGATATGAAATCTCAGTTTTGCCTGTTATTAAAATATTTTTAAATTAAGCGTGTGATTGTTATTCAATACCTCTACGCATTTTTTCGGCCATAAGTGTATTGTTTAATACCATTGTAATAGTCATTGGGCCAACGCCACCAGGTACAGGTGTAATAGCACCAGCAATTTCTTTAACTTCATCATAGGCAATATCACCTTTTAATTTTCCGTTTTCATCTGGTGTATTACCAACATCAATTACAACTGCACCTTCTTTAACATCTTCTTTAGTAACAAGTCCAGGACGTCCAACAGCACTAACGATAATATCAGCGTTTTTTAAATGTTGGTGCATGTCTTTAGTTCTTGAGTGCAGTATCGTTACTGATGCATTTTTTTGTAATAATAGTTTTGATACTGGTTGACCTACAATATGACTTCTACCTATAACAACAGCATCTTTTCCTTCTAAATCAATGTCAGCATGATTTAGCAATTCCATAATACCAAGAGGTGTACAAGGTACAAATGTTTGTTGGTCAATATATAATTTACCTATATTTTCAGGATGGAATCCATCAACATCTTTAGCGGGGTTAATTGATTCTAGAACTTTTTGTTCGCTAACTTGATCTGGGAGTGGCACTTGAACTAATATGCCACTGACACTGTCATCCTCATTTAAGCGTTGTAGTTCACTTAATACTTTTTCTTCACTAGCACTTTCATCTAAATGTACGATTTCAGAAATCATGCCTATTTTTTCTGCAGCTTTCTTTTTAGAATTCACATAACTTTTACTAGCACCGTCATTACCTACTAATATTACTGATAATTTTGGCGTGTAACCCTTAGTTTGTAAAGCTTCGACTTGATCTTTTAGACCTTGTCTATAATCCTTTGCGATTTGTTTCCCGTCTAAAATTTTTGCGACCATGAAAAAATCCTCCTCCAATGTATGAACTTTACTTAACTTTAACATAATTAACATCATGTTTTTCAACCAAAAGACGAAAATTTAACGATTTTTTTTCTTTAAAGTTCGATTTTTGATTGAAAAAGCGATTTTTAGTTGTTATGCTATATCTGTAATATACATCTAATAGACGTAACATTTCAAATTTCTGAAAGGGTGTTCATTTTGAAAGTGGTAGTCATAATGGGTAGTTCTTCCGACTGGGAGACTATGAAAGAAAGTTGTCAAATGTTAGAACAACTAGATATACCGTACGAAAAGAAAGTTGTTTCCGCACATCGTACGCCTCAATTAATGTATGAATTTGCAAAAGGAGCTAGAGACAATGGCTATGATGTCATTATTGCAGGTGCTGGTGGAGCAGCACACTTGCCAGGTATGGTTGCTTCAATGACGACATTACCAGTAATTGGTGTGCCAATAGAATCTAAAAGTTTAAAAGGATTAGATTCTCTTCTATCTATTGTCCAAATGCCGGGTGGTATTCCAGTGGCAACGACAGCTATAGGCAAATCTGGAGCCAAAAATGCAGGAATACTTGCTGCAAGAATGCTCAGCATTGGTAATAAAGTTATCCAAAAGAATTTGGAAAATTATGAAAAATCATTGGTTGAGAAAGTGAGTGAGATGCAACATGAACTTCAATAAACTGACATTTGGATCAACGATTGGAATTATTGGTGGCGGGCAATTAGGAAAAATGATGGCACAATCTGCACAGAAAATGGGTTATAAAGTTATCGTTTTAGATCCTGATGAAAATTGTCCATGTCAATATGTAGCGCATCAATTTATAAAAGCAAACTATGATGATGAACAATCGCTTATTCAACTAGGTGAATTGTCCGACGTTATCACATATGAGTTTGAGAATATTTCTGCGCATCAATTACAAACATTAGTTTCTCAATATAATATTCCTCAAGGCTATCAAGCTATACAACTGTTACAGGATAGATTGATTGAAAAGCAAACCTTGCAAGGTGCTGGAACTCAAGTAGCACCATTTATAAAATTATCTGACCCAGATGAGTTATCTCAAGCTATAGAAACAATTGGTTTTCCTTTTATGATAAAAACAAGATTTGGTGGATACGACGGAAAAGGACAATTACTCATTACAAATGAAACAGATTTGGACAATGCAAAAGCGTTAATTGAAAAGCAAGAATGTGTCGCTGAAAAATTTTTAAATCTACAAAAAGAAGTTTCTTTAACGGTAACGATTGGTAACAATAATCAAATTACGTACTTCCCGTTACAAGAGAATGAACATCAAAACCAAATATTATTTAAGACTGTTGTGCCTGCACGTGTGGATTCACAAATTGAACAATTAGCACGAAATGAAGTTGAAAAGATCATCAAACATATTCACTTTGTAGGTACGTTTACAGTGGAGTTTTTCATCGATTCAAACAATCAATTGTTTGTGAACGAAATTGCACCTAGACCTCATAATTCAGGACATTATTCAATTGAAGCGTGTGATTATTCGCAGTTTGATACACATATATTAGCAGTGACAGGTCAACGCTTACCAGAAAAAATCGAATTATTAAAACCTAGTGTAATGATGAATTTATTAGGAAGAGATTTAGATCTGTTAGAACATAAATTCGGCGACCATCCTGAATGGCATGTACATATTTATGGAAAATCAAGTCGTAAACCTGACCGTAAAATGGGTCATCTTACAATGCTTACAAACAATGTAGAACAAACAGAACAAACTTTACTAAATTATTTTGAAGGGAGACATGGCTAATGTCTTTGTTATATGAAGGAAAAGCGAAAAGAATTTTTTCTACGGCACAATCAGATGTACTTCGAATTGAATATAAGGATGAAGTCACAGCTGGTAATGGTGCAAAAAAAGATTTTATAGAAGGTAAAGGCCGTTTAAATAATCAAATTACTTCTAGAATTTTCAGTCTTATTCAAGATCGTGATATTAATAGTCACTTTATCGAACAACTATCAGAAACTGAACAACTCGTAAAATCTGTAGACATTATTCCATTAGAGGTCGTAGTTAGAAATATTGCTGCAGGCTCTATAACAAAGAGATTAGGCTTTGATAAAGGTCATAAGTTTGAAAGCCCATTAGTTGAATTCTTTTATAAAAACGACGATTTAAATGACCCTTTAATTACAGAAGATCACATACAATTATTAAATATAGCTAGTAAAGATGAAATTGAAAAATTAAAAGATGCAGCAATAACAATTAATTCAGTATTGCTTGAATTAATGGATGATATGGATCTAAGACTCGTAGATTTCAAAATAGAGTTTGGACGTAGCACGAATGGCCAAATTCTATTAGCAGATGAAATTTCACCAGATACATGTCGCATTTGGGATAAATATAGTGATACAAATTTCGATAAAGACGTTTATCGTGAAGATACTGGTTCAATCATAGACACTTATCAAACTTTTCTTAATAAATTGGAGGAACTATAAAATGAAAACAATTGAATTGCATATCACATTACAGCCACAAGTATTAGACACACAAGGACAAGCTTTAAATCGCGCAGTACATGATTTAGGATACACACAAGTTAATGATATACGTGTTGGTAAATTATTGTACATGACAGTTGATGAAGCTACTGATGCTGCAGTTCACAATGTCGTTACAACTTTAAGCGAAAAACTTTTTGCAAACACCGTTATTGAAGAATATAGCTACAAAGTATTGGAAGAAGGGGAGAAAGCATAATGAAATTTGCAGTGCTAAAATTCCCAGGATCCAATTGTGATAGGGACATGTATAATGCAGCATTGAAATCTGGTGTAGAAGCAGAATATGTCGACTATAGAAATACATCTTTAGAAGGTTTTGACGGTGTTTTAATACCTGGTGGTTTCTCTTTTGGTGACTATTTACGTTCAGGTGCGATGGCAAGTGTTGCACCTATCACTGAAGAAGTGAAACGTTTCGCTAAAGAAGGGAAACCTGTATTAGGTGTTTGTAACGGATTTCAAATTCTTACAGAAATAGGTTTGCTGCCAGGTGCATTATTGCATAATGATTCACATTTATTTGTAAGTCGTAATGAACTACTAAAAGTAGTCAATAATCATACACCTTTCACTAATTTATATGAAGAGAATGAAAATGTAGTATATCCTGTAGCGCATGGGGAAGGTCATTACTATTGTACATCAGAAATGTATGACAGATTAGAAGAAAACAATCAAATCATTTTAAAATACAAGGATAACCCCAACGGTTCTTACAATGATATTGCAGGTATTGTAAATAAAAACGGAAATGTTTGTGGAATGATGCCGCACCCTGAACGCGCGATGGAATCTTTATTAGGTACTGATAGTGGCGTTAAATTATTTGAAGCAATGGTTAATAGTTGGAGGGAACAAAATGTCTAAGTTTATCGAACCAAGTGTGGAAGAAATCAAATTAGAAAAACGATATAAAGATATGGGTTTATCGGAGTCAGAATACGATAAAGTATGTGAAATTTTAGGTCGTGAGCCCAATTTTACTGAAACTGGTATTTTCTCTGTCATGTGGAGTGAACATTGTTCTTATAAACATTCCAAGCCATTTTTAACTCAGTTTCCAACGTCAGGATCACATGTGTTGATGGGGCCTGGTGAAGGTGCAGGCGTCGTAGATATTGGTGACAACCAAGCAGTAGTATTTAAAGTTGAATCACATAATCATCCCTCTGCTGTTGAACCATATCAAGGTGCTGCTACTGGGGTAGGAGGCATTATAAGAGATATTGTTTCAATCGGTGCTAGACCAATAAATTTATTAAATAGTTTACGCTTTGGTGAATTGTCAGAAAAACAAAATCGTCGATTATTACGTGGCGTAGTAGCCGGTATTGGCGGTTATGGCAATTGTATTGGGATTCCAACAACTGCGGGTGAGATAGAATTTGATGATAGATATGATGGCAATCCATTGGTCAATGCAATGTGCGTAGGTATCATTGATCACGATAAAATTCAAAAAGGTACTGCTAAAGGCTCCGGTAATTCAGTTATATATGTGGGATTAAAGACAGGACGTGATGGCATTCATGGTGCTACTTTTGCATCTGAAGAACTAAGTGAAGATAGTGAAAGTAAGAGACCTTCAGTACAAATTGGTGACCCATTTGTTGGAAAAAAATTAATGGAAGCAACTTTAGAAGCAATAACATTTGATGAGCTAGTAGGTATCCAAGATATGGGGGCAGCAGGATTAACATCATCATCTTCTGAAATGGCTGCTAAAGGTGGAAGTGGTTTACATCTACAATTAGAAAAAGTTCCAACAAGAGAAAAAGGTATTTCACCTTATGAAATGATGCTTTCTGAAACTCAGGAACGCATGTTATTAGTAGTTGAAAAAGGATCTGAAGATAAATTCTTAAATTTATTTGATAAGCATGAATTAGATAGTGCTGTTATCGGTGAAGTTACAGATACAGATCGTTTTGTACTTACATATGAAGATGAAATTTTCGCTGATATACCCGTACAGCCATTGTCAGATGAAGCACCTGTTTACGTGCTTGAAGGTGAAACTCCTCAATATAATGAACCTAAAAATGAATACAGTGACATAGATGTCGAAGATGTATTTAATCGTTTACTCATTCATCCAACGATTGCTTCAAAACGTTATTTATACGAGCAGTATGATCAACAAGTTGGTGCGAATACTATTGTCAAACCGGGCTTACAATCATCAGTTGTTCGTGTTGAAGGATCAAATAAAGCAATTGCTTCTACGATAGATGGTGAGGCACGATATGTCTTTAATCATCCATACGAAGGCGGAAAGATGGTAGTAGCAGAAGCATACCGTAATTTGATTTCTGTAGGTGCTACACCTTTAGCGATGACCGATTGTTTGAATTATGGATCACCGGAGAAAAAAGAAATTTATCAACAATTAGCAGATTCTACTAAAGGTATGGCTGAAGCCTGTGAAATATTAAAGACACCAGTCGTTTCTGGCAATGTATCCTTGTATAACGAAACAAAAGAAACTTCAATATTCCCAACACCAGTCGTAGGTATGGTTGGTTTGATTGAAGAAATTGATTATTTCAATGATTTTACGCCAAAAGTGGGTGATACGCTTTATGTTGTAGGCGATACATTTAGCGATTTTGGTGGGAGTCAAATTGAGAAATTACTTTTCAGTAAGGTGAATCATGAAGTTGAAACCATTGATTTATCAAATGAAGTCAAAAGAGGAGAGTCGATTAAAAGGGCAATACGTAATGGTATAGCATCCCACGTACAAACAGTGGGTAAAGGTGGCCTGTTAATGACTTTTGCTCGTATCAGTGCACATTATCAAATGGGCTTAAATGTAACTTTAAATCTAAAAAATGAGCAATTATTCAGTGAAACGCAAGGGCGTTATGTAGTAGCAGTAAAAGGTGACCAACCTTTAGATATCGCAGATGCTATTAAAGTTGGTACATTAACAGAAGATGGAAAATTTGTAGTTTCTAACGGGGACACGTTAATTTCACGTGATGTGAAACAATTGAATGAACAGTGGGAAGGAGCAATTCCTAAATGTATGACTACAACGGATTAAACGAAGAATGTGGCGTTTTTGGTATTTGGAATCATCATGAAGCAGCACAATTGACGTATATGGGTTTACATAGTTTACAACATAGAGGTCAAGAAGGCGCAGGTATGGTGTGTTCTGATGGACAAAAACTCACTGGAGAAAGAGGGCTTGGCCTATTGACTGAAGCCATTTCAGATACACAGTTGGAATCATTTAAGTCCTATCAACATGCGATTGGTCATGTACGATATGCGACATCGGGGAATAAAGGTATAGAGAATATTCAGCCATTTTTGTACCATTTTTATGATATGAGTGTCGCAGTTTGTCATAACGGAAACCTTATAAATGCACAAAGTTTAAGAAAATCTCTTGAGCATCAAGGTTCTATTTTCCATTCTTCTTCAGATACAGAAGTAATCATGCATTTAATTCGTAAAAGTAAAGCGCCAACCTTTGAAGCAGCGTTACAGGAAAGTTTACGAAAAATAAAAGGTGGTTTTACATTTGCGTTATTAACAAAAGATGCATTATATGGTGCTGTTGATCCAAATGCAATCAGACCTTTAGTTGTAGGAAAAATGAAAACAGGTGCTTACATCATCGCAAGTGAAACTTGTGCTATAGATGTTTTAGGTGCAACGTATGTAAGAGATATCCATGCAGGTGAATATGTGGTTATCAATGATGAAGGTATTCGAGTAGAGTCTTATACGAGACATACGAATACGGCGATATCAGCTATGGAGTATATTTATTTTGCTAGACCAGATTCAACTATTGCAGGAAAAAATGTTCATGCGATTCGTAAACAATCTGGTAAACAATTAGCGTTAGAAAGTCCAGTTGAAAATGCAGATATGGTTATTGGCGTACCTAATTCTTCACTCTCAGCAGCCTCTGGTTATGCTGAACAAAGCGGTTTGCCATATGAGATGGGGTTAGTCAAAAATCAATATGTAGCGCGTACATTTATTCAACCAACTCAAGAATTAAGAGAGCAAGGTGTAAGGGTCAAATTATCGGCAGTAAAGGATATCGTACAAGGCAAAAATATCGTCTTAGTGGATGATTCTATTGTTAGAGGCACGACGAGTAAGCGTATAGTACAAATGCTAAAAGATGCAGGAGCTAATGAAGTGCATGTACGTATTGCTTCACCTGAATTTATGTTTCCAAGCTTTTATGGTATAGACGTTTCAACTACTGCTGAACTCATATCAGCGAGCAAATCACCTTCAGAAATCAGTGAACATATTGGTTCAGATTCTCTGGCCTATCTAACTGTAGCTGGTTTAATAGATTCAATTGGCCTTGATGTAGATGCTCCTTATAAAGGATTATGTGTAGAAAGTTTTACAGGTGATTATCCTGCTGGTCTTTATGATTATGAACAAGATTATTTTGAACATTTAAGCGAACGTCAAAAAGAATATTTAGCAAATCATAAACAATACTTTGATAGAGAGGGTAATTTAAATGTCTAAAGCATACCAACAAGCAGGTGTTGATATTAGTGCAGGTTATGAAGCGGTTGAACGTATGTCAAGTCATGTTCAAAGAACAATGCGTAAAGAAGTCTTAGGTGGATTAGGCGGTTTTGGTGCTACATTCGATTTATCACAGTTAAATATGAAAGCACCATTACTCGTATCTGGAACAGATGGTGTTGGTACTAAATTAAAGTTAGCGATTGATAATGACAAACACGATACGATAGGTATTGATGCAGTAGCGATGTGTGTCAATGATATTTTAACAACTGGTGCAGAACCATTGTATTTCTTAGATTATATTGCAACACATAAAGTTGTTCCAGAAGTTATTGAACAGATTGTTAAAGGGGTTAGTGACGGTTGCGAAGCTACAAATACAGCCCTGATTGGTGGCGAAACAGCTGAAATGGGTGAAATGTATCATGAAGGTGAATATGATTTAGCAGGATTCGCTGTAGGAGCTGTAGAAAAAGAAGCTTATATAGACGGTTCAGCCGTTAAACCAGGTGATGTAATTATAGGTCTTGAATCAAGTGGTATACACTCTAACGGTTACAGCTTAGTACGTAATATAATAAAAAAATCAGGTATTAATCTACAAGACAAATTTGATCAAAATCACACATTTTTAGATATCTTTTTAGAACCAACACGACTATATGTCAAGCCTGTATTAGCTGTAAAAGAACACGTAAACATACATGCGATGACGCATATTACTGGTGGCGGATTTATTGAAAATATTCCAAGAGCATTGCCTGAGGGTGTAGGTGCGATGATTGATGTAACTCAATTTCCAACACCAAAGATATTTGAATGGTTGCAAAAACAAGGCAATATTTCGACTAAAGAAATGTACAATGTATTTAATATGGGTATCGGTTTCACCTTAGTTGTTGATGCTAATGATGAAGCTAAAGTATTAAATACGTTACAACAAGCACAAGTAAATGCATATAGAATTGGTGAAATTGTTAAAAGTGAAACGCCAATTCATTTGACGGGGGTATGAAAGTGACAAAAATTGCTATCTTTGCTTCAGGGTCAGGAAGTAACTTTGAAAGTATCATGTCACAAATAGAAGCAGGTCATTTGCCGAACATTGAAGTGACTGCTTTATATACGGATCAGGTTAATGCTTATTGTATTGAGCGAGCAAGAAAATATCATTTAGATGTACATATTAATGAGCTTAAAAATTTTGATTCTAAAGCAGATTATGAGCGGAAAATCATTGAATGGTTAACAACAGAAAAAGTTGAATGGATTATTTTAGCTGGTTATATGAAATTAATCGGTGAAAATATATTAAATGCCTATCAAAAACGTATCATTAATATTCATCCTTCATTATTGCCGAAATATCGTGGTAAAGACGCGATTGGTCAAGCATTAAATAGTGGTGACAAGATCACAGGCACAACAGTACATTTTGTAGATAGTGGGATGGATACAGGAGAAATTATTGAACAACGTACATGTGAAATAAAACCGGATGATACGAAAGAACAATTAGAAGAAAGAATAAAAGCAATTGAACATGAATTGTATCCAGAAGTTATTTCAAAAATTATTCAATAAGAGGTGCCAATAAACATGAAAAAGGCAATTTTAAGCGTATCTAATAAAACAGGCATTGTACCTTTTGCACAATCACTCCAACAGTTAGGTTATGAGTTATATTCGACTGGTGGTACGATGCGAACGTTAGTCGATGAAAATATTGCAGTTAAATCTATATCAGAACTTACACATTTTGACGAAATTATGGATGGGAGAGTCAAGACATTACATCCAGCGGTTCATGGTGGTATTTTAGCTGATCGTAATAAACCAGAACATTTAGAACAATTAAAAGAACAGCAAATTGATTTAATAGACATGGTTGTTGTAAATCTATATCCATTCAAGGAGACTGTTGCCAATCCAGATGTTACAGAAAATGACGCGATTGAAAATATAGATATTGGTGGGCCTACTATGTTACGTGCAGCAGCTAAAAACTTTAAACACGTTACTACAATTGTTCATCCATCAGATTATAATGAAGTGATTGAAAAACTAAAATCAAATCAATTAGATGAATCTTATAGAAAATCATTGATGATTAAAGTATTTGAACATACGAATCAATATGATAATGCAATTGTTGATTTCTTTAAAGAAAATAAAGAAAGTTTAAGATATGGTGAAAATCCACAACAACAAGCATCATTTGTAAGAACATCTGATGCCAATCATACGTTAGGTGGCGCGAAACAGTTGCATGGTAAGCAATTGAGTTATAACAACATTAAAGATGCAGATGCGGCGTTATCTTTAGTTAAGCAATTTGAAACACCAGCTGCAGTTGCAGTCAAACATATGAATCCTTGTGGTGTAGGTATTGGAACAAATATTTCTGAAGCTTATCAGCGTACATTTGAAGCGGATAGCCAATCCATTTTTGGAGGTATCGTTGCTTTAAATAGAACCGTTGATGCCACTTTGGCTGAAACGCTGCACAGCATATTCTTGGAAGTGATTATTGCACCGAAATTTTCCGATGAAGCGTTAGCGATTTTAAATAAAAAGAAAAATATTAGATTATTAGAAATTGATATGACAATTGATAATAATGAGCAAGAAATAGTATCTGTTTCAGGTGGATATTTAATACAAGATAAAGACAATGTATTAATCAAACGTGATGATTTAAAAGTCGTTACAGAAAATGCACCTACAGAAACTCAATGGGATGCAATGTTGCTTGGTTGGAAAGTGGTTGCCTCTGTTAAAAGTAATGCGATTATCCTATGCAACGATAAACAAACAGTCGGTATTGGTGCCGGTCAAATGAATCGGGTAGGATCAGCACAAATTGCAATAGAACGTGCGATTGAAATTAATGATAATGTCGTAATGGTTTCAGATGGTTTCTTCCCGATGGATGATACGGTAGAACTAGCTGCGCAACATGGTATTAAAGCGATCATTCAACCAGGTGGTTCAATTAAAGATCAAGATTCAATAGATATGGCTAATAAATATGGCATTGCAATGGTAACGACTGGCATTAGACACTTTAAACATTAAAATATTGGAGGCAAAATTATTTATGAAAGTACTAGTCATTGGCACAGGCGGAAGAGAACATATTTTAGCACACAAGTTAAAACAATCTTCACTCGTAAATGAAATTTTTGCAATTCCAGGGAATGACGCAATGTCAGACATTGCAGATGTACATTGTGAAATAGCGGAAACGGACCACACTCAGATTGTTGAATTTGCTGTTGAGCATGATATTTCGTGGGTGATTATTGGCCCCGAACAACCACTTACTGAAGGTTTAGCAGATAAATTAAACGCAAAACAAATTAAAGTGTTTGGGCCAAATCAAGCAGCGGCTCAGATTGAAGGATCAAAATTATTCGCAAAGCAGTTAATGCAGAAATATCATATTCCTACTGCAGAATATAAAGAAATATCAAACAAATCTGATGCACTAAGTTATATTGAAACATGCCAGTATCCTATCGTATTAAAGAAAGATGGTTTGGCAGCTGGTAAAGGTGTAATTATAGCTGAGAATTATGGTGAAGCTGAAGCAGCGGTTCATTCATTGTATCTACAAGAGCTTGGTACAGTTGTCTTTGAGCAATTTTTAGAAGGTGAAGAATTCTCATTGATGACATTTGTAAATGGTGATTATGCCGTGCCATTTGATTGTATTGCGCAAGATCATAAACGTGCATATGATGACGATAAAGGGCCTAACACAGGTGGTATGGGGGCGTATTGTCCTGTACCTCATATAGATAAGGAAGTACTTAACCTCACGAATGAAGTCATTGCACAACCTATAGCTCAAGCAATGTATAAAGAAGGTTATGAATTTTTTGGCGTCCTTTATATTGGTGTGATTTTAACAGCAGATGGTCCGAAAGTAATAGAATTTAATGCTAGATTTGGCGACCCTGAAGCACAAGTATTACTAACGAGATTGGAAAGTGATTTAATGCAACATATCTTAGATTTAGAGGCTAAAAAGAATATAGCATTTAAATGGAAAGATTCGTCTGTCGTTGGTGTAATGCTTGCTTCTAAAGGGTACCCTGGTAATTACGAAAAAGGTAAGACTGTTTCAGGTTTTGATTTAAATGGTAATTATTTTGTCAGTGGTTTGAAAAGAGATAGGGATAAATTTGTCACCAATGGTGGTCGTGTCATCTTAGCATTAGGAGAAGGTCATGATATTGCTACTGCTAAAGCAAATGCCTATAAAGCTGCAGAAAAAATTCAAAGTGATGGACTATTTTATCGAAAAGATATTAGTAATAAAGCAATAAAACATTTATAAATATTAAAAAAGTCGTAATTTCTATTTAGATGTGTATAGAAATTACGACTTTTTAAATTTTGAAACTGTATATCGTTAAAAGCTATGTGTTCACAAATCAATCTATGTAAATTGACATAGAAAAAGATAAGACAAAGTGGTTTAGTTTTTGTCTTATCTTTTCTTAATTGGATAGTAATGAATTTTGGATAAAATAAGGTAATCGTTAATATATATTTTTTATACGAACATCGTTTATACCTGTAATCGGTAAGTGAAGTGCTAAGAAATAAGCAACAACCAAAATGATGATAAAAACGATGATTAATAGAAAGTCTTTATACGAGAAAGGTGTATGATAATAGTAGGTGCGCGGACCATCTTTAAAACCTTTTTTCTCCATTGCAACAGCAAGTTGATGTGCTTTTCTAATGTTTTGGCTTAAAAGTGGAATCATAAGATGTTTGATTCTACTAAATAAATTGTAATTTTGTTGAGAGATAATTTGATATCTCATTTTTAAAGACTTTCTAAGTTGAACTAAAGTGCTAATCATTAATGGCACCATTCTTATAGCAGCCATAAAAGCATAAGCAACTTTAGGCTTAACTTTTAAATGTTGCATTAGGCTGTAAAAGACCATTACAATTTCAGAAGTGAAAGCAATTAAAATACCGAAAAACGAAACAGTTGTTGTACGTAATGCTAAATGCAGCCCTCTAACTAAACTTTCAGTACTAATTTGAATAAATCCTAATTTAAACAATATATGAGTACCTTCACCATAAAAAATCATGAATAAAGCTGAAATTAGGCTGAAAGTTATAGTAAAGAAAATAAAAGCAAATGTTATTTTAAATTTTATACCATTGAACATTAATAAAAACAAGAACATCAATAGACAAATATAAATCATAAAATCGAATTGATGTACAAATATAACAAAGAAAAACAAAAAAACAGCTAATGCTAACTTTGTAATGATATTCACATCATCCATGAAAGAGTAGTGTTTTTTCCACATTTCAAACATGATGCTCACCTGCTATCTCTAGAATATGTTTTTGACTTACACACAATTTACGTGTTGGATAGCGTGCGATAATTTCAGGATCATGTGTAACCATAATAATTGTTTGGCCATCTCTAACGCGATGTTGGAATAATTTAATTAAATTAAATGTATTATGACTATCTAAACCGAATGTTGGCTCATCTAATAAAATATATTCTGATGTAGAGCTTAAAGCTATAGCTACACTCAGTCTACGTTTCTGCCCGATTGACAGTTCATAAGGGTGTTGTGATTGAACATCTTCTAAATTTAACATTTTAAGCATTTGAATTGTTTTTTCTTCAGCTTCTGATATAGAAGGATAATTAGCTTTGTTTTGTATAAAAATTTCTTTGTAAACTGAATTCGCAATAAATTGAATTTCAGGATTTTGATATACAAGATACATATTTTTAGCAGCTTCTTTGATTTTAGTAAGCTTTT
Source organism: Staphylococcus ureilyticus (assembly GCF_002902235.1). GTDB lineage: Bacteria > Bacillota > Bacilli > Staphylococcales > Staphylococcaceae > Staphylococcus > Staphylococcus ureilyticus. The sequence continues at coordinate 8,201 of NZ_PPRL01000003.1, read as the reverse complement.
TGCCATCAAAAGACATTGTGCCTTCATATTTAATAAGCTGCATCATCGATTCTAATAAAGAAGTCTTGCCTGAGCCGTTTGGACCGGTGATTGTAATCCATTCGCCACTAGTGATATTAAGTTTTGGTATATCGATAAGTGTCTTTTTACTTCTTTTTATAGTGCCTTGTTCAAAAAGAAATAGATGCTCATTGGCATATTGAATATTAGATTGCTGTAAATCTATAGGTAAAGGTGCTTTATCCCAAGCTTTTGGATGCCAAACGCCATATTCGGATAAAAGGTGTTCATAGTTGTTTAATATGTCAGCTGGTGAGGCATCACCAATAATAACACCATCATAGTTTAATAATATTACACGATCGATATGCTGCCATATATGTTCTACTTTATGTTCAACTATAATCACAGTTTGATCTTGCCATAACGCTTTAATCTTATTCCATAATTCTTCTGTTGATGTTACATCTAACATCGCGGTTGGTTCATCTAGAAATAAAGTATTAGCTTGTTGTAATAATGTTTCTGCAATTGCTAATTTTTGTTTCATACCGCCACTTAAATTATTGATATATTGGTCTTTATTGACGTTTAAATCAACAGACTCGAGTGCTGATTCAATCAATGCATCCATTTTATGTCGTGGCGTTTGTAAATTTTCAAGGACAAAGGCGAGTTCCTCATATACCTTTGGCATACAAAATTGGCTATCAGGTTCTTGAAAAATAACACCACAATCTTGATCAATCTCTAATTTATCGTATTTCATTGGCAATTCAATGAGATTTGGTACGATACCACTTAAAACATTCAATAACGTGCTTTTACCTGAACCAGAGGGACCAAGTATAAGCACCTTCTCTTTATCTTTAATTTCAAGTGATAAATTGTCGAATATTTTCTTTTGTCCATTTGGATATTTAAGACGTAGATTTTCAGTGACTATCAACTTTTATGCTCCTTATAAATTGTCATAATCTTTTTGTGTTGCAGGTCTGAATAATTTGGTTACGCCAGTTTGATCTAATATTTTCACAATATAATAGGACAACAATCCAGCAACAACAATACCGCTAATCAATCTAAATACGATATAAAGTGTTAAGTTCCATCCTGCAATTTCTCCTAAATAACCATAAGCAAAATCAAGAGGAAGTGTCGCAACAGATGCTAAAAATCCTGCTAACATAGCTACCATTGCTGAACGTGATTTATATCTAAAAATAGCGAAAATAATCTCACATGCTAATCCTTGAAGTAATGCATAGACCATTGTTGGAATATCAAATCTTCCCATGACAATTGTTTCACCTGCACCAGCAGCAAATTCAGCTAAAATCGCAATACCAGCTTTTGGTATAATCAAATATGCAACAATCGCAGCCATAAACCATGCACCATATGTTAGTTCTTCAATATGAAGACCAGAAACTTGCACTGCCTTATATACTAAAGTCCAAATATTATAGACGATAGCAAACACAACAGCTATAAGTACGGTTACTAAAATTTCTGATAGTTTTAAACCTTTTGACATAAATTCTCCTCCAATAAAAAAACGCACAACCATCTAGAAGTTGCGCGTTAAATATAGGCATACGGATACCGAAAAACATATCACGATACACTTTCCTACGCTAGTTTAATCTAGATCAGGTTCAAAGGGTTTGAGGGTATACCTCATCTCAGTCACTAAACACCCCTAGTGCGAATATTAAATTTAATTTTAACTATAATGTATGACTTTTAATTAGTTATGTCAAGGTGTATTAACGTTGAATTTGATATTTATGACTTAAATCACAGCACATAACATAAGGTTAAATAAAGACTTTTTGTATAGTGCATTGGGTGATGTGGCAGTGTGGTTTTGTTAATTTAAGTTTGTTTAATTCATCGTTTTTAATGAAAAAAGGAATGATTAAGTTCAGTTACATATCACAATAAATACATTATGTAGTGTGATTTATAAGAAAGTGTTTTTAATTTTTGTCCAAATATATCGTTGTTAAGATGTTGTTGTGTGCTTCACTCATTTGTTTATAAGTGTGTTAGATTATAGTCTCGAACCATATTTTGAGTAAGAAGTATGAAAATCAAATGACATGATATTAAATAAAGGACTAAAACCATGTAAAAGTGGTTTTAGTCCTTTAGACTAATTATAAGATTGATGTTTCAGTTTTTTAATATTAACCTTGATAGTATGAACAAAAATTAAATGCTATTGTTCACTTTTAATTTAAATTATAATGTTCATATAGAAATCAAGCACATTTAGTTTAATCTAAAGTATCTTGAATATTTTTTTTCGTTTCTTCAGTACTATCTTCAGCAGATTCTTTTTTATCTTTCAATTTATCTTCAGCTTCTTTTGCTTTTTCAGCTGCTTTTTTATTTAATTCTTCTTTACTCATAGTTAAACACTCCTTCAATATTCAAATGACTTATGTTTTCAATATACCACTTTATTTGAAAACTAAACCACAAAGATCTAACTGTATATTACGTTAAATTTGAAATATTTGTTTAATCGATTATGTTTGGTGGAAACTTGACTGTACAACTATTTTCTATCATACTATAGACTTATTTATTGATTTATTAAAGACAAGAACTAAATGTTAATATATAATAACTTTGAGGTGAATGGTATGTCTTTTTTAAAGAAACACGCTGAGATATTATATAGTTATATAATAGGCATCGTTTCGCTCTTCACAGGTCTCATCATTTTAATAAATTTATCTATGGTCCATGACTTAAAGGATAAAGGTAAAATTGAATTACATATTCATAATGTTTGGGATTTTATAAATGCATTTTTTGCAGAAATCATAAGAGTCATGAGTAATTATATAGGGAATTTCCCTGTTATAAGTGCAGTATTAATTATTTTATTTGGTATTGTAGTCATCTTACTCGGATTCACGCTATTAAGAACAACAAGATATGATTATGATGTTTCAATCTTCTTCTTAGTGATAGGTATACTGTTCTTCATTATAACACTTATTTTAATGACACAAGTTTATAGCTTCTTTGCTATCATTTTTATTATCCCATTTGTAGTTCATATTGGGTATATTGTATATAAAGATGAATTAAATCCAGATCACAGAAAATATCATTATTTATTAATTATTTTCAGTTATGGGATAAGTTATTTAATTACGCAAATCGTATTATATGGAAGAATAGATAGCGACGAAATCATTCCTATTGATATTTTGAGTGTAAATACATTCTTTTTATTAATGTGGTTACTAGGTCAAATGTCAATTTGGAATTTCTTGTTTTTAAGAAGGGCACTTCCTTTAACAAAACAAGAATTAGGTGAAGAAGAACCTGAATTATCTAGAACAAGCAAAGGTACAGTTACAAACCAAACGAAAGAGCATTTGAAAAGTTTACAAGATAAGACAACTGAGTTTACTCGGAAAACACGTAGAAGTGTTGATATTCAAAAATTAAGAGATAAAAAAGACAAATTTATCGAAAAATGGAAGAATATTATTGATATACAAGAGGATGATATTCCAAATTGGATGAAAATTCCAAAATGGGTTAAGTCAGCTTATGTAGAAATATTTTGTGGTGTTGTATTATTATTCTTTACAATTATAGAATTTAATAATAGAAATGCTTTATTTGTTTCAGGTAATTGGGAAATTTCTCAAACACAATATGTGATTGAATGGATTACCTTATTATTACTAATGCTGATTATTATTGCTTATATATTAACGACATTAACGAACTTCTTGAGAGATAAATTCTATTATCTGCAGTTGTTTATGGTTAGTATATTATTTTTCAAATTGTTAACGGAATTTATGAATATTATGGTTCATGGCCTATTATTGTCAATTTTCATTACGCCAATATTGTTTGTGATGTTAATCGCAGTAATTGTATCATTTATTATTAAATTGCGTGAACCTTCAAAAGATTAACAAGTAAATAAACTTTTAAAGGACTGGCTATTGCTAAATGCCAGTCCTTTTTGATTCATGATTGAAATAACACAAAAGATAAAAAACAATAATACAATGTTTGAATTGAGAAATCATTCAATTATAGATAAATGATGTTACGATATTTCTTGAGATGATAGAATAAGAAAGCATAAATTATAAAATTAGAAGAAAGGCTGACATATAATTATGAAAACTGCCATATTAAATAAAGGTAAAGAAACGAAATATCTAAATGGATATCCATTAATCGATGATGATGACGTGTACGCGCATGACCATTTAAAAGAGGGCGATTTATTCTCGTTAGTAAATGATGAACAAACCTATATTGCAACTGCGTACGTCGGAAGGCAACATAAAGGACTTGGATGGGTATTGAGCTATGATGAAAATGAAGTGATTAATACTCAATTTTTTGAGAAACTTTTTGAAATCGCAATACAAGAAAGAGCGTATTTTTATAATATTGAAGGTACCAATGCTTTTAGAATATTTAATGGTGAAGGTGATGGTGTAGGTGGTCTAACTATTGATAATTATAACGGACACTTTTTAATACAATGGTATTCTAAAGGTATTTATAAATACCGTTATCAAATTTTAAATGCATTAAAAAATACCTTAGAATACAAATCTGTGTTTGAAAAAATGAGATTTAAAGATGCTCAAATAGCTGGAGGGTTTGTTGATGGGGAAGCACCAGAATTTCCTATTATAATCGAAGAAAATTTCATATTTTATAATGTGGATTTAAATGATGGCCCTATGACAGGTATTTTCTTGGATCAAAAAGAAGTACGAAAGAAATTAAGAGATCATTTTGCTGAGGATAGATATTTGTTAAATGTGTTTAGTTATACTGGTGCTTTTTCAGTTGTCTCAGCAGAAAAGGCCAAAGTCACTACTAGTGTTGATTTAGCTAACAGATCACGCACATTAACAGAAGAAAATTTTGGCTTAAATGCAATTGATCCAAAGACACAATATATATTTGTAATGGATACCTTTGATTATTTTAATTACGCGCGCCGTCATGATTTACTTTATGACACAATCGTTATTGATCCACCTAGTTTTGCAAGAAATAAGAAAAAAACTTTTTCAGTATTGAAAGATTACGATAAATTAATTCTAGGTGCTTTGGAAGTACTTTCGCCAAATGGGACTTTATTATTGTGTACAAATAATAGTACATTTTCATTAAAAGCATTTAAAAAAATGATTAAAGATACATTGAATAATGCAGAAGTTGATTTTGAACTATCAGAGGTGATGGGATTACCAAAAGATTTTAAAACACATCCACACTATAAACCATCAAAATATTTGAAGGCTATTTTTGTAAATATACAGTAATTTCTGTGAAAGAGGGTAATATTTTTACAGTACAAGATTTTACCAAGGAGTGAATATCATGAGTTTTAAAAATAAAATAACTAATAACGTAACACAGAAAGTCGGAAATAAAGTTTTGAATATTGAAGATATAAAAAATAAAAGCGATATACCAACGACTAACATAGAATTAGATGAACGTCGTCAACGCGCTCAAGCTATAGTGAGAAAAAAATCAATGTTATCTTCAAGTGTTAGTATTGTACCAATACCAGGCCTTGACTTTGGTGTCGATATCAAGCTAATGAGAGATATTATAGAAGACGTTAATAAAATCTATGGTTTAGATCACAAACAAGTAAATTCAATGAGAGAAGATGTAAAAGAACGTATTTTTACAGCTGCTGCAATACAGGGTAGTCAATTTATAGGTAGAAAAGTATCTAATGCCATATTAAAAGTCGTTATTAGAGATGTTGCAAAACGTATGGCTGCTAAACAAACAAAATGGTTCCCACTTGTAGGGCAAGCTATTTCGGCTTCAATCAGTTATTACTTTATGAAAAAAATCGGTGATGATCATATTGAAAAATGTGAAAAGGTTGTTAAATCTTTAATGTAATGGTGGAGCGTTTTCATAAAAAGTAACAATATTCATTGAATATTGTCATATCATGGGTGCAACGAATTGAATTTATATGTATAATTTGGTAATGTTATTATATAAAACTATGCTAGGTTTTATAATAAACTAACGATTCTAACTATACGAAGGAGACATCATATTATGGAACAAAAATCATATGTAATTATTGACGAAACAGGTATTCATGCACGTCCAGCTACAATGCTTGTTCAAACTGCATCAAAATTTGATTCAGATATTCAATTAGAATATAACGGTAAAAAAGTTAACTTGAAATCAATCATGGGTGTTATGAGTTTAGGTGTAGGTAAAGATGCTGAAATTACAATCTATGCTGATGGTAGCGATGAAACAGATGCAATGGAAGCGATTACTGATATCTTATCTAAAGAAGGATTAACTAAATAATATGTCTAATTACATTAATGGCATTGCTGCTTCAGATGGTGTAGCAATTGCTAAAGCATATTTATTAGTTGAACCTGATCTTTCATACGATAGTGAGAAGATTCGAGATGTCGACGCAGAAATTGCTAAGTTTCAAAATGCTATTGAAACATCTAAAGTTGAATTAACAAAAATTAGAAATAATGCTGAAAAAAATCTTGGTGCTGATAAAGCCGCTATTTTTGATGCACATTTACTAGTCTTAGATGATCCAGAGTTAATTCAACCGATTGAAGATAAAATAAAAAATGAACAAGTTAACGCACCAACTGCGCTTTCTGATGTAACTGGACAATTCATTACTATTTTTGAAGCGATGGATAATGAATACATGAAAGAGCGCGCTGCAGATATTCGTGATGTGTCAAAACGCGTTTTAGCACATATATTAGGTGTGGAATTACCAAATCCTAGTATGATTGATGAAAGCGTTGTTATTATAGGTAATGATTTAACACCTTCAGATACTGCTCAATTAAACAAGGAATTTGTACAAGGTTTTGTTACAAATATTGGAGGTAGAACTTCTCACTCAGCAATTATGAGTCGCTCACTAGAAATTGCTGCAGTAGTAGGAACGAAATCAATCACGCAAGAAGTTAAACAAGGTGATATGATTATTGTTGATGGTTTAACTGGCGAAGTGATTATTGATCCTACAGAAGACGAAGTCATTGCATATCAAAACAAGCGTGAACGTTTCTTTGAAGATAAAAAGGAACTTCAAAAATTACGCGATGAAGAAACAACAACTGTTGATGGTGCTCATGCTGAACTCGCTGCTAATATCGGTACACCAAATGATTTGAAAGGTGTAATTGAAAATGGCGCTGAAGGTGTCGGATTATATCGTACTGAATTTTTATATATGGGTAGAGACGAAATGCCGACTGAAGATGAACAATTTGAAGCTTATAAAAAAGTACTTGAAACAATGGAAGATAAACGCGTTGTTGTTCGTACTTTAGATATTGGTGGAGATAAGGAACTCCCATATTTAAATTTACCAGAAGAAATGAATCCATTCTTAGGATACCGTGCGATTCGTTTATGTTTAGATCAACCTGACATTTTCAGACCGCAATTGCGTGCTTTATTACGTGCGTCAGCTTATGGGAATTTAAATATTATGTTCCCAATGGTAGCGACAATTAAAGAATTCCGTGATGCGAAAGCATTGTTATTAGAGGAAAAAGAAAATTTAACAAATGAAGGTATTGAAGTATCTGATGATATAGAAGTTGGTATCATGGTAGAAATTCCTTCAACTGCAGCATTAGCAGATGTTTTTGCTAAAGAAGTAGATTTCTTCAGCATCGGAACGAACGATTTAATTCAATATACAATGGCCGCGGATCGTATGTCAGAGCGAGTATCTTACTTGTATCAACCATACAATCCAGCAATTTTACGTTTAGTGCAACAAGTGATTGATGCTTCTCATAAAGAAGGCAAATGGACTGGAATGTGTGGAGAAATGGCCGGAGATGAAATTGCTATTCCATTACTATTGGGCCTAGGATTAGACGAATTCTCTATGAGTGCTACATCAATTCTTAAAGCACGTCGTCAAATTAAAGGATTAAGTAAAAATGAGATGGAAGAGTTAGCGCAAAAAGCGATTAACTGTGCTACTTCTGAAGAAGTACAAGATTTAGTAAGTAATTATACGAAATAAAAAAAGCTGGTAATTCATTATATAATGGATTACCAGTTTTTTAGTTATTATATTTCGATTTATTTTAATACTAAGTAGATATACATATAATAGTGGATAATGAGCATTTATCAAC
>NZ_PPRL01000029.1 GCF_002902235.1 Staphylococcus ureilyticus | reverse complement strand
AATTCACACCTCTTACAAAAAAATATCTTGTCGTGTATAATAGTTCGTAATAAATATTATAAATTACCAACATATAAATATAAATAAAGTAAAATCATTCAGATTAGAAATAAAATTTAAAAGTCAGGAGTTATTATATGGGTGAGTTTAAAAATCGGATTAACGTAACTATAAATGATCAACATTATACAATAGTCGGAGAAGATAATCCTGAGCATATCCGTTATGTAGCACATTTGGTAGATGAGAGACTCAAAGAGTTAGCAAGTAAAAGTGCAGGTTTAGATACAACTAGAAAAGCAATTCTTACTGCGGTTAATATCATGCATGAAAAAGTGCAAGTAGAAGAAGAAAATGACCGTTTAAGACAAGAAATAAATCAATTGAAGCATAGTGAAGATTAATGATTTTTGATTTAGCGATAGTTGTCATCTTCATATATATTGGCATCATTGGCTTTAGAAGAGGCGTGTGGTTATCGACGATACATCTAAGTGCAACTATTTTTGCTTTGTGGATGGCTCAAAAATATTATTTACAGATAGCACAGCGTTTGGAGTTATTTGTGCCATATCCTAAGACATGCGCTTACGATATGAATTTTGCATTTCAATTTGCAGATTTGCAGCAACGATTTGAGCATATTGTCGCATTTGTAACGATAGCGCTGATTACAAAAGTCATATGCTATGGCATTATCGTTATCTTCGATTATACCCTTAAACAAAAATTACCGAATATAACAAGCAGGTTATTTGGTATGATGTTAAGTATTATTCCATCAGTAACTATTAATATAATTTTGTTGTATAGTTGCGCCATTTATCCTAATAGGATGATACAGCAACAACTATCTAATTCGATTATAACAGAACATATATTATTACATATTCCGTTTATCTCAATGTTTATCACACAACTATAAAAATAGTGATGTGAAATTTATAGCTTTAAAAAAACTAGGAGGTCAAGGCATAACTTAAATACCAAAATGGTTAGGTGATGCTGTCTTGACCTTTTTCTATGGAGTGAAACAAATGACTAAAAAAGAAATTATTCAATTATTAGAAAAAATTGCGGTATATATGGAAATAAAAGGCGAAAACACTTTCAAAATTTCTGCTTATAGAAAAGCCGCTCAAAGTTTGGAAATAGATGAGCGACCTTTAGACCAAATCGAAGATGTTACAGAGTTAAAAGGTATTGGTAAAGGCGTAGGAGAGGTGATTAATGAATATAGAGAAACAGGTCATTCTACGACTTTAGCAACATTACAAGAAGAAGTGCCAGAAGGATTAATTCCTCTACTTAAAATACAAGGACTCGGTAGCAAAAAAATAGCGAAATTATATAAAGCGCTTAATATTGATGGAAAAGAAGCATTGCAAAAAGCGTGTGAAGAAGGAAAAGTAAGTGAGCTAAGTGGATTCGCTAAAAAAACTGAACAAAATATCCTTGAAGCAGTAAAAGCATTAGGAGCGAAAAAAGAGCGTTATCCAATTGATCAAATGAGAGGACTCAATATAGAAGTTAGCGATTATTTATCCTCAATCGAGTCGATAGAAAAATACGAAGTTGCAGGGAGTTTCCGTCGCTATAAAGAAATGAGTAAGGATTTAGATTATATTATAAGCACAGAACAACCATTAGAAGTTCAAAAAGCTTTATTAAAAATCCCTAACAAGGTTAAAGAAGTAGCAGTTGGAGCAACGAAAATTTCGTTAGAGTTAACCTATGATGATGAAACCATTGGCGTAGATTTTAGATTAATCGAGCCATCTGCTTTTTACCATACACTACAGCATTTTACAGGTTCAAAAGAACATAATATTCGAATCCGTCAATTGGCTAAAGAAAAAAACGGGAAGGTTAGTGAGTATGGTATAGAAGAAGCGGATGGTTCATTAATTCAATATAACAGTGAACAAGAAATTTATAATCATTTTGGAGTAAATTGGATTGCACCTTCAATACGTGAAGATGGTAGTGAATTTGACAAAGATTTAACAGATATAATCAATATCAATGACATCAATGGAGATATTCATATGCATACAACATATAGTGATGGCGCGTTTAGTATCGAAGATATGATAGAGGCTAATATCGCTAAAGGTTACCAGTTTATGGTTATTACAGATCATTCTCAGAGTTTAAAAGTAGCAAATGGACTTTCTGTTGAGCGGTTGTTGCGACAAAATGAAGAAATTAAAGCACTAAACAAAAAATATGATGATATTGATATATACTCAGGCATTGAAATGGACATTTTACCTGATGGACGTTTAGACTATGATGATGAAATATTAGCACAGCTAGATTATGTCATTGCAGCGATACATCAAAGTTTCAACCAATCTCAAGAAGATATCATGTATCGTCTAGAGCAAGCATGTCGTAATCCTTATGTCCGTCATATTGCACATCCAACGGGGCGTATCATAGGTAAACGTGCAGGTTACGGGCCTGATATTGATAAATTATGTGAAATCGCAGAAGAAACAAATACTATTTTAGAAATCAATGCGAATCCTAAACGTTTAGATTTAAATGCAGATATAGTTAAAAAGCATACGAATGTGAAACTAACGATTAATACTGATGCGCATCACGTAGACCATTTAGAATTTATGAAATACGGTATAGCTACTGCACAAAAAGGATTTGTAAATAAAGAGAGAGTTATAAACACAATGGATCGAGAATCTTTTAAAGCATTTATTGACAATAATATAAAATTGAAGAAATAGAGGGATTGTATGAGACAAAAATCATTAAATGTCCTAGAGTTCGATAAAATTAAAACACTTGTTGAAAAAGAAACAATGAGTGATTTAGGGAGAGAGAAAGTTGTTGAAATGGAACCAGCAACTGATATTCAAACAGTCGAATTTCAAATGAATGAAACAGATGAAATTGCTCAAATATACAATAAACACCGTTTACCCAGTTTGAGTGGATTATCAAAGGTTTCATCACTGATTCATAGGGCAACAATTGGTGGTGTATTAAGTGTTAAAGAACTTAATACAATTAAAAGATTAATTCAAATTCAAAATCAATATAAAACATTTTATAATAATTTATTGGAAGAAGAGGAAGCAGTGAATTATGCTATTCTACATGATAGGATGGAACAATTGCCTGTACTTTCAGAGTTGTATCAACATATTCATCAAAAATGTGATGCTAATGATTTATACGATAATGCGAGTTATGAACTACAAGGTATCCGGAGTAAAATTTCTGGTACGACGCAACGGATAAAACAAAACTTAGATAAAATTGTAAAGCGTCAAGCAAATCAGAAAAAATTGTCAGATGCTATTATAACGGTACGTAATGACCGCAATGTTATTCCTGTAAAAGCAGAATATCGTCAAGATTTTAATGGTATTGTTCATGACCAATCAGCTTCTGGTCAAACACTCTATATTGAACCTTCGTCTATTGTTGAAATGAATAATCAGATTAGTCGTCTGCGCAATGAGGAAGCGGCTGAAAGTGAACGAATTTTAACTGAGTTAACAGGTTATGTAGCCGCTGAAGCAGATGCCTGCTTAATTTCGGAAAATATTATGGGACAAATTGACTTTTTAACTGCTAAAGCGCGCTATGCACGTTCAATCAAAGGCACGAAACCTGAATTTACAAGTGAACGAACTGTTTATTTACCTAAAGCATTTCATCCTTTATTAGATAGAGACACGGTTGTAGCTAATACGATTGAATTTGCCGACGATATTGAAACGGTAATCATCACTGGACCTAACACAGGTGGTAAAACAGTAACGTTAAAAACACTGGGACTTATAATTTTGATGGCACAATCAGGGATGTTGATACCTACCTTAGACGGGAGTAAATTAAGCATTTTTGAAAATGTTTATTGTGATATCGGAGACGAACAATCTATTGAACAATCACTATCAACATTTTCATCACACATGAAAAATATTGTTGAAATTTTACAGCATACAAGCAGAAATAGTTTGATACTTTTTGATGAACTTGGTGCTGGAACAGATCCAAGTGAAGGTGCTGCTTTAGCGATGAGTATCCTAGATTATGTTCATGAAATAGGCTCATTAGTTATGGCAACAACACATTATCCTGAACTTAAAGCATATAGTTACAACAGATCAGGAGTAATGAATGCTAGCGTAGAGTTTGATGTAAATACATTAAGCCCAACATATAAGTTGCTCATGGGTGTGCCGGGCCGTTCTAATGCTTTCGATATTTCAAAAAAATTAGGCCTTAATATGAAAGTGATTCAAAATGCGAAAGCAATGATTGGACAAGATGAACAAGAAATAAATGAAATGATTGCTTCATTAGAGAAAAATTCTAAACGTGTAGACGAACAGAGAATTGAATTAGATAGATTACTGAGAGAAGCTCAAGAAACACATGATGAACTTGAAAAAGAATACGATAAATATCGTAATCATGAGAAACAATTAATGAGCGAGGCGAAAGACAAAGCCAATCAGCGTGTAAAAGCCGCTACTAAAGAAGCTGATGAGATTATTAAAGAATTACGTGAACTTAGAGACAAAAAAGGTGCCGATGTAAAAGAACATGAGCTCATCAATAAAAAGAAACAGTTAGATGATCAATATGAAGCCAAATCATTGAAACAAAATGTTGAAAAGAAAAAATGGGATGAAATTAAAGTTGGCGATGAAGTAAAAGTTCTAACATATGGGCAAAAAGGTGAAATATTAGAGTTACTAGATGATAATGAAGCAGTTGTTCAAATGGGCATCATTAAAATGAAATTACCTACTAGTGATTTAGAAAAAACGAAAAAGACAAAAGAAGCACCTTCTAAAATGGTTAAACGTGAAAATCGTCAAAGTATTAAAATGGAACTAGACTTACGTGGCTACCGTTATGATGAAGCAATGGTTGCTGTTGATCAGTATTTAGATCAAGCAGTGTTAAGTAATTACGAACAAGTATATATTATTCACGGTAAAGGAACTGGCGCGCTGCAAAAAGGTGTGCAAAAACATTTAAAACAACATAAAAATGTGTCATCATATAGGAACGGCATGCCAAGTGAAGGTGGATTTGGCGTGACCGTCGCAGAATTGAAATAAATGTGAGCAAGAGGTATGCAGATTTGCTTAAAGTCTGTTATAATTTCTTCATCATTTGAAATTTAAGGAGGATTGGCAGTTATGGCAATCGTAAAAGTAACAGATTCAAACTTTGATGAAAATATTCAATCAGGTGTCAATTTAGTAGATTTTTGGGCAACTTGGTGTGGCCCATGTAAGATGATTGCTCCAGTATTAGAAGAATTAGCTGGTGATTATGATGGAAAAGCTAATATTTTAAAACTTGATGTAGATGAAAATCCATCAACAGCTGCTAAATTTGAAGTAATGAGTATCCCAACTTTAATCTTATTTAAAGATGGCGAACCTGTCGATAAAGTTGTAGGTTTCCAACCTAAAGAAAACTTAGCAGAAGTTATTGAGAAACATTTATAAAAGTACAACGCAACGACCTGGGGCATTTATGAATGTCTCAGGTTTTTTCTGTGACTTTTTGTTATTCCAACTGAAGCCATAGTTGTTTGAAGTGTCTTTTTCAGAGCCACACTTCCATTTTGAGGATGAAAGCATTTTATGAATAACAATTAAAATATCTAGTTGTTACATTTTGATATGGAAATGAATACTTTGGTTTAATGCTAATGTATATTCTATAATGTAGGTAAGAATTGAAAAGTTTTATTTGCAAACAAGCGTTAATCTTTATATAACTGTTATGCAAATTTTTAATTACTATTTTAACAATGTACTTTTATTAAGAAAGGAGGGGAACTTAAATGGAAAAATACCAAGAAGATATTAAACAAAAATTAACGGTAGTACCCACTGAACCAGGTTGCTATTTAATGAAAGATCGAAATGATCAAGTTATTTATGTCGGCAAGGCTAAAAAATTAAGAAATAGATTAAGGTCTTATTTTACAGGTGCACATGATGCTAAAACGACACGACTTGTTTCAGAAATTAGAAACTTTGAATATATTGTAACTTCGAGTGAAACAGAATCTTTATTACTCGAACTTAATTTGATTAAACAATATCAACCGAGATATAACATTTTGTTGAAAGACGATAAAAGTTATCCTTTTATCAAAATTACAAAAGAAAAGTATCCTCGTTTAATCGTGACACGCACAGTTAAAAAAGGGACAGGAAAATATTTTGGACCTTATCCTAATGCTTATTCAGCTCAAGAAACAAAAAAGTTATTAGATAGAATTTATCCATTTAGAAAATGTGATAAAATGCCCGACAAATTGTGTTTATATTACCATATTGGTCAGTGTTTAGGACCTTGTGTTTACCCGGTAGATTTAAATAAATATGCGGAAATGACTAAAGAAATCACTGATTTTTTAAATGGTGAAGATAAAACAATACTGAATAACTTAGAACAGAAAATGAACGAAGCGAGTGAATCGTTAGACTTTGAAAGAGCAAAAGAGTATCGAGATTTAATTCAACATATTCACAATTTAACTAAGAAACAAAAAATCACTACTTCAGATAATACTATAAGAGACGTATTTGGCTACAGTGTGTCAAAAGGTTGGATGTGTATTCAAGTGTTTTTCATAAGACAAGGGAATATGATTAAACGAGATGCTACTATGATTCCGCTGCAGCAAACAGAAGAAGAAGAATTTTATACTTTTATAGGTCAGTTTTATGATTTAAATCAACATATTCTCCCTAAAGAAGTGCATATTCCTAAAAATTTAAACAAAGATATTATCCAATCGGTTGTAGATACAAAAATAGTTCAGCCGATTAAGGGCAAGAAAAAAGAAATGATTGATTTAGCAAATCATAATGCTGAAGTTACTTTAGAGAATAAATTTGAACTCATTGCTAAAGATGAATCACGTACCGTGAAGGCGATTGAAGAATTAGGTGACCGCATGGGAATTCAGACACCTATTCGTATAGAAGCTTTTGATAATTCAAACATCCAAGGTGTACACCCAGTTTCAGCCATGGTGTCGTTTATTGATGGTAAACCAAATAAAAAAGGATACCGCAAATATAAAATCAAAACGGTAGATGGCCCAGATGATTATAAATCTATGAGAGAAGTTGTGCGTAGACGTTATACTCGTGTTTTAAATGAAGGTACTCCATTACCAGATTTAATCATCGTTGATGGTGGTAAAGGTCATATGAGCGGGGTTATCGATGTGCTTGAAAACGAATTAGGTTTGGATATACCAGTCGCTGGGTTGCGTAAAAATGATAAACACCAAACTTCAGAGATTTTGTACGGTGAAAGCGCAGAGATTGTACCTTTGAAAAAAAATAGCCAAGCATTTTATTTACTTCAAAGAATACAAGACGAAGTTCATAGATTTGCAATTACATTTCATAGACAAACTCGCCAAAAAACTGGCTTGCAATCAGTATTAGATACCGTCGATGGTATTGGTTCTAAACGAAAAACTAAATTATTACGAACTTTTGGTTCCATAAAGAAAATGAAAGAGGCAAGCATTGAGGATTTAAAATCTTCTGGTTTACCTCAAAAAGTTGCTGAGAATCTTCATCACGCACTATATAACAAATAGATAAAAAAGAATATGGCATGAGAATCATTCTCATGCCCAAAATTTTATGAATTAGTGTTACAATAGCAAATAACAGGAATTCTTTTTTTAAAAGTATATGGAAGCGTTTACTAATTGAGAAAAGTTATCACTTAAATCTAAATAATAAAACAATTGTCAAATTCAACTAGGGGTATTACTTCATTGTTTTATACGTACATGTTGAAGTTTATATTGCTATAAATATAAAGCGATTGCATAACATGTTGTTGTTTAGTTTTAGTTGATAAGTATCATCACATTTATACTTTAAAAAAAGATACCAAAAAATTAATTGTTTCACAGGGGGGACTTCCTTTTGGCATATTCGAAAAATCAATTCTATTTAAGACGCTTACATTCTTTGTTAGGCGTAATACCGATAGGTGGATTCTTATTAGTGCATCTACTTGTTAACCATCAAGCTACAAAAGGCGTTGAAGCGTTTAACAAGGCTGCTGGATTTATGGAATCTTTACCATTCTTGATTGCATTGGAGTTTATCGTAATTTATATTCCAATTCTATATCATGCGGTATATGGTGTACATATTGCCTTCACGGCAAAAGAAAACGTAGGACATTACTCTCAATTTAGAAATTGGATGTTCTTATTACAACGTTTGACTGGTATTATAACGTTTATTTTCATCGGAATACATTTGTGGCAAACACGTATTCAGCGTGCATTAGGTGAAGAAGTTAACTTCGATATGGTACATGATATTGTATCTAATCCAATTTGGTTAATTTTCTATATCATCTGTTTACTTGCTGTAACATTCCACTTTGCAAATGGCTTATGGTCATTTTTAGTTACATGGGGTGTTTTACAATCTAAAAGATCACAACAAATCTTTACATGGGTATCACTTGTTGTATTTATCGTAGTTTCATATATCGGAATAAGTGCTATCCTTGCTTTCGTATAATTTAAAAATGTTTCAGATATATTTAGGGGAGTGACTATTTATGGCAGAGAAGAAAATTATTGTTGTCGGTGGAGGACTTGCCGGTCTGATGTCAACAATTAAAGCAGCAGAACAAGGCGCACATGTTGACTTGTTCTCATTAGTGCCTGTTAAACGTTCACACTCTGTATGTGCACAAGGTGGCATAAACGGAGCAGTGAATACAAAAGGTGAGGGTGACTCACCTGCTGTTCACTTTGATGATACAGTTTACGGTGGAGATTTCTTAGCGAATCAACCACCAGTAAAAGCAATGGCAGAGGAAGCGCCAAACATTATACATTTACTTGACCGTATGGGTGTAATGTTCAATAGAACAAATGAAGGCTTGCTAGATTTCCGTCGCTTCGGTGGTACCATGTATCATAGAACGGCATATGCTGGAGCAACAACTGGTCAACAATTAATGTATGCCTTAGATGAACAAGTACGTAGCTATGAAGTGGATGGTTTAGTTACAAAATATGAAGGATGGGAATTCTTGGGCATTGTCAAAGATGATGACAATATGGCTAGGGGTATTGTGGCTCAAGACATGACATCTTCTGAAATAAAATCATTTGGTTCAGATGCAGTTATTATGGCTACTGGTGGTCCAGGTATCATATTTGGTAAAACAACTAACTCAATGATTAATACTGGTTCTGCTGCGTCAATCGTCTATCAACAAGGTGCGATTTATGCAAATGGTGAGTTTATTCAAATTCATCCAACTGCAATTCCTGGCGATGACAAACTACGATTGATGAGTGAATCAGCTCGTGGTGAAGGTGGCCGAATTTGGACATATAAAGATGGTAAACCATGGTACTTCTTAGAAGAAAAATATCCAGATTATGGTAACTTAGTACCTCGTGATATAGCTACACGTGAAATTTTTGATGTATGTGTGAATCAAAAATTAGGCATTAATGGTGAAAACATGGTCTACCTTGACCTTTCACATAAAGATCCGCATGAGTTGGATGTAAAATTGGGCGGAATCATTGAAATTTATGAAAAATTCACTGGTGACGATCCAAGAAAAGTACCGATGAAAATCTTCCCAGCGGTGCACTATTCAATGGGTGGACTTTATGTAGATTATGATCAAATGACAAATATCAAAGGTTTATTTGCAGCTGGTGAATGTGATTTCTCACAACATGGTGGTAACCGTTTAGGTGCTAATTCATTGTTATCTGCCATATACGGTGGAACAGTTGCAGGACCAAATGCGATTGAATATGTCGCTAATATTGAAAAATCATATACTGATTTAGACGATAGTATTTATGAAAAACGTGTTAAAGAAGAACAAGATAAATTCGATAATTTATTGAAAATGAACGGTACAGAAAATGCGTATAAACTTCATAGAGAACTTGGTGAAGTCATGACAGCAAACGTTACTGTTGTACGTGATAATAAAGCATTATTGGAAACAGACAAGAAAATCGTAGAATTGATGGAACGTTACCAAAATATTGATATTGAAGATACTCAAACTTGGAGTAACCAAGCGGTATTCTTTACGCGTCAATTATGGAATATGTTAGTATTAGCACGTGTAATTACAATCGGTGCATATAACCGAAATGAGTCTCGTGGGGCACATTATAAACCTGAATTCCCTGAAAGAAACGACGAAGAATGGTTAAAAACGACTTTAGCATCATATCAAGGAAAAACAGAAGCGCCTAAATTTACATACGAACCAGTAGATGTAAGTTTAATCCCACCTCGTAAACGTGACTATTCAAGTAGTTCTAAAGGAGGTAAATAAAATGGCAGATACTAAAGAAGTAAATGAAACTCAAGCGCAAGACGAACAACAAAGCCAACAACAAAATCAAAATACAATTAAGCTCATCATTAAACGACAAGATGATGCAGAGTCTAATCCTTATGAAGAAGAATTTGAAATTCCTTACAAAGAGAATTTAAATGTTATTGCTTGTTTAATGGAAATTAGACGTAATCCAGTCAATAGTAAAGGTGAGAAAACAACACCTGTTATTTGGGATATGAACTGTTTAGAAGAGGTTTGTGGTGCTTGTTCTATGGTTATCAATGGTAAAGCAAGACAATCTTGTACAGCAATTGTTGATCAATTAGAACAACCAATAAAGTTAGAACCAATGAGTACATTCCCAGTTATTCGTGACTTACAAGTTGATCGTAGTAGAATGTTTGATAATTTGAAACGTATGAAAGCATGGGTACCGATTGACGGTACGTATGACCTTGGACCAGGTCCTCGTATGCCAGAGAAAAAACGTCAAACTGCATATGAATTATCTAAATGTATGACGTGTGGTGTATGTTTAGAAGTTTGTCCAAACGTTACAAGAAACAACGATTTTGTTGGTGCGCAAGCTATTTCACAAGTTAGATTGTTTAACTTACACCCAACAGGTTCAATGACTAAAGATGAACGTTTAAATGCATTGATGGGTGCAGGTGGGTTACAAGAGTGTGGTAACTCACAAAACTGTGTTAACGCATGTCCGAAAGGCATTCCTTTAACGACATCAATTGCTGCATTAAACCGCGAAACTTCTTTCCATATGTTCAAATCATTCTTTGGTTCAGACCACCAAGTAAACTAATATATAATGAAAATGCCAACAAAGTTTAAACTTTGTTGGCATTTTTTATGAAATATTTTATAGATATAAATTTAATACAGTGATTAAGCTTTTAAAAAAGTATATATACTATAATAAAATTTTTAATTTATTAGTGTATTAAAATATTGATATATAGATTATATAAAAAATTTCCATTAGAAATATTGTAAATTTTGTTAAATAGCGAAGAACTGATGTGACTCTATGATTCAATGATGCTAACCTATTGATAAGTATAAAATTTGAATTGTCTGCTATTTTGTATTTTAGGTCTTGGAAAATGATTTTGAAAACGCAGCTATGCTACAATAAAAGACAAGTAAATATATAAGGATGAACAAGATATGGAGAAACCAATTGGAGTTATTGACTCTGGCGTTGGAGGTTTAACAGTTGCTAAAGAAATCATGCGCCAATTACCAAATGAAACCATTTATTATTTAGGAGATATAAAACGCTGTCCATATGGACCAAGAGAAGCTTCTGAGGTAAGACAATTTACTACAGAATTAGCTGAAAAACTCATGACGTTTGATATCAAGATGTTAGTGATTGCATGTAATACTGCAACGGCAGTGGCATTAAAACATTTACAAAACTTATTAGCAATACCTGTTATTGGCGTTATTGAACCAGGTGCTAGAACAGCGATTATGACAACAAAAAATCAAAATGTTTTAATATTAGGTACAGAAGGTACGATTAAATCAGAGGCATATCGACATCACATTAAACAAATAAATCCAAAAGTAGAAGTATCTGGTGTGGCATGCCCAGGCTTTGTGCCTCTCGTAGAACAAATGAGATACAAGGATCCAACGATTACGAGTATCGTTATACATCAAACGTTAAAACAGTGGAGAAATAGCAAAGCAGATACAGTTATTTTAGGATGTACACATTATCCTTTACTTTATCAGCCGATTAATGATTATTTTCACGGAGAAAAAGTAGTTATTTCATCTGGACTAGAAACAGCCAGAGAAGTGAGTGCATTATTAACATTCAGTAATGAACACGCAGGTTATAAGAAACAGCCCGCACATAAATTTTTTGCGACAGGAGAAACAGAACATATCGAACGTATTATTGAAGAATGGTTAAATATGAAAGCAACAGTTGAAAAAATAGAAGTTTAAAGTGAGGCGTAAAAAATGGAAGATATTGTTATTGCATCAAATAATAAAGGGAAAATAAATGATTTTAGAGTTATTTTTCCTGATTATAATGTTATAGGCATTTCAGAACTCATCGAAGATTTTGACGTTGAGGAAACAGGTGACACGTTTGAAGAAAATGCAAGACTAAAATCTGAAGCAGCTGCAGAAGCATTAAATAAGCGTGTTATTGCTGATGATAGTGGATTGGAAGTTTTTGCTTTAAATGGAGAGCCAGGTATATATTCAGCGCGTTATGCTGGAGAAACAAAAGATGATAATGCAAATATTGAAAAACTCCTAACTCAGTTAGGTGATGAAACAGACCGTAGTGCACAATTTGTTTGTGTTATTAGCATGAGTGCACCGGGTGAAGATACAGTACAATTTAAAGGAACTGTACAAGGAGAAATCACACTAAATAAAATTGGTGAACATGGCTTTGGATATGATCCTATCTTTTTTGTAGAAGACAAAAATAAAACAATGGCTCAGCTAACTGCAGAAGAAAAAGGACAAATTAGTCATAGAGGTAAAGCAATAGAACAGCTACAAGAATATCTAGAAGGTGATCAATAATGTCGAAATGGATTATAGTTAGTGACAATCATACTGAACAAGGTGTGCTATTTGATATTATAAATCAGCATGAGGATATAGATGCTGCCATTCACTTAGGTGACTCTGAATTCGCTTATGATGATAGTGAACTCAGTTACTTTTATAGAGTGAAAGGGAATACTGATTTTTATCCTGAGTTTCCAAATGAGCAAACAATCGATATAAATGGTATTAAGGCATTTTTAACTCACGGTCATTTATATCAAGTGAATCGTACAAGAATGCCTTTAGCAGAACAAGCAAAAGCAGCAGACTGTAAATTTGCTTTTTATGGTCATACACATGTTGCTAAACATGAAACAATAAATGGTGTGCATGTCATAAATCCAGGTAGTATTTCACAGTCGAGAAGTAATATTGAAGAAACATATGCAGAATTGCTTATTGATGATACGAGATTAGAAGCAACTTTAAATTTCCGTAATCGAAATCATGAAATCATCAGTAGTGAAAATTTTGTAATCTAAATAGGTGGGGTGAATCTGCGTCTAGAAATGATTGAATCGTAGGTTCATCTTCGTATTACTGTAAAGCGTTGAATGTAAGAAACATTTTACATTTCAGTGTTGTAAAAATAGTGCTCACGTTAATGGATTGTACTATTTAAAGAATTTAAATAAATTAGCAATATTATGATAAAAAGTTTACAATAGTGAAAAATCATATTTATTTTTAAGGGATAGAGTATTGCTTTATCAGTGTAAATTAGATATAATTATTCTTGTGTTCAAAAGATAATGTCCTGGTAGCTCAGCTGGATAGAGCAATGGCCTTCTAAGCCATCGGTCGGGGGTTCGAATCCCTCCCAGGACGCTAATAACGTAAAATACATAATAAATTATGTGTTTACTGACTAGGTCGCTAATATATTAGCGGTCTTTTTTTGTTTTGTTTGTTTTTTACATACGCAGTGAACAACATATACTGTTAATTTATGGCTCAATAAAGTTAAACTGCTAATTGCAAAATAGGGTTACTTATGAAATTTGTTATTGAATCAAGTAAATTATACTCAAAATATAGGGAAGTTTTGTCAGAAAGTAATGCTTTAGCTAGTAAATTTAAACACGGCTTTGATTATATAGTTATGGCATAACAATCATTATTATATATTGTTGTAATCATTTAAATTTATTAGGTGCTTAAATTGTATATAGACGATTAAGACAATAAATATGTTTTAGGATAATGCTAAGTGGTATTGAATATATAACTATAAGGTAATATAATTTAATGATTATTTGCGTTTGCGCTACTTCAATTTGAAGTGGCGCTTTTTTGATGTTTGTATCGAATCAATAAATGCATGTATAAACTGTTAGATAAAAATATTGAGAAATACCACAACAAGTATAATCATCGTTAAAGCATTTATTAATTTTATTTATATATAAATTTTATAAATAAATCATTGTTCATAAATTGCATGGCATGAAATTGCGTAAAATACAGTTGGGCATTCAAAACTGTAAACCAATGTATCTTTTGCTACAGTTTTTACTACTATTTAACGAAGTATGAAATAAATCACAAATTTATATGCAAATGTCTTATAGTTATAGATAACAAACGATACTTAATTAAATAACAAATTAACAGTATCGTTTAAAACATAAAAAACAGTCATAAGCATTTATCTTATAATAAGGAGTGTTTATAATGGAAGGTTTATTTAATGCAATCAAAGATACAGTACAAGCTGGCATAGCAGGAGACGGTGCTAAATTAGGTACAAGTATCGTAAGCATCGTAGAAAACGGAGTAGGTTTAGCAAGTAAATTATTTGGATTCTAATATAAATATATAAATAATAAAGGAGAAATAAATTATGACTAAATTAGCAGAAGCAATTGCAAACACAGTAGAAGCAGCAAAATCAGGTAACGGTTCAGAATTAGGTACAAGTATTGTAGATATCGTTTCAAGTGGTGCAGGTTTACTAGGAAAACTTTTCGGATTTTAAAAATAGCAGATTATTTATTCTAAATAACATAATGAGGAGTGTTTATAATGGAAGGTTTATTTAATGCAATTAAAGATACAGTACAAGCTGGCATAGCAGGAGACGGTGCTAAATTAGGCACTAGTATTGTAGATATCGTAGAAAATGGTGTAGGTTTAGCAAGTAAATTATTCGGATTTTAATTTGAATTTCTATGACGGACTGGCCAAGGTAATAACCTTGGCCTTTTTTGTTTGCTAATATATGAAATATGGTATGATGAAATAAAATTCGACTATGTTTATACATTAACGATGACATAATTAATTGACTTTATTAAGTGAATTCATTAAGGGGTTAGAAAATACTATGAATAAAAGATGTTTGCTTATCGATTTTGACGATACAATTGTAGATTTTCATGATGCTGAAGCATATGCATTTCATCAACTTACAAAAAAATATAATTTAGAGACAGATCAAAATGATTTAAATCATTTTATAACTGTAAACCAAGCACATTGGGAAGCGTTTCAACAAAATCAATTAACAAAAACTGAAGTGTTAAGTAAAAGATTTGAAGTGTATTTTGATTTACATCAAATCAATGTGAATGGGCAAGAAGCGGATGTAATCTTTCGGGATGAACTCGCAAATGCCCCAATAAAGTATTTTATGAATACGGTGGAAACATTGAGCATGCTCAAAAACACTCACGATCTATATATTGTTACCAATGGAGTTTTGGAAACACAACAAAGACGTATAGCAAAAACAGAAATGGGAGATTGGTTTAAAGGTGTGTTTGTATCTGAGCAAACTGGATATCAAAAACCTATGCCAGAATTTTTTGATTTTGTTTTTAATAAAATCGGTCATGACAAAAGAGCTCATGCAATGATTGTTGGCGATTCAATAACATCAGATAATTTAGGTGGAAAAAATGCGGCAATAAAAACATGTTGGTTTAATCCAAGAAATAAAATAAATGATACAGAAATTAATCCAGATTATACTATCGAATCGCTTGATCAATTGTTAGATATAGCAAAATAAAAGAAGCGTGAATTATAATCAGAAAAATTGATTGTAATTCACGCTTCATATTATGTTAATGATAATTTAAGAAATGAAAAAGTTTACTTTATAAAAAAACATATACTATATATTAAAAATGCGTGTATCATTATTTAGTGGTATTGGACAGGAAAATCATGGTGTCCAAATAAGTATATCGTGACCGTCTTTATTTTGTTGTTCGATATCTTTAAATCCATGTTTAATGAAGAAATTTTTTGATTGATTACGAGCAATGACTTTAATAGGTTGGCCTTGTTCCTTAGCGAAATCTAGCAGTGCTTCGCCGTAACCACGACCTTGGAAATCACGTAAAACTTCTAATTTCCATAAAATATTATAATCATCAAAATCGGAGAAGTATACTTCTTCAACCTCTCCTTTACGGTATAAAGCCATACGAGCACCTAACCTATCACCGACATATATGCCATAAAATGGTGAGTCCGAACTAGCGTCTATCATTTCACCGCGTAATTCATCTACTAAATATAAATCTTCATTTCCGAAGTTCCTAAAATCTTCAAATAATTCATCTGTTTTGTAATTAATATCTAGTCGTTTAACATTACTCACTTTAGCTTCCCCCTTTGCTTTATTACTAACTATTATACCTTATTTTATTGGATATTTCACAAAAATGAATGCTTAAAACATTTTATGAAAAATCAATATTAATTTGTGCTTTGTTTTAATATATTTAAAGGTATTGATCGTATGTATAAGCATTGGATTACAACATTGAAAGAGAGTAAGTATAATTTCTAATAAATTTATAAGCCGTAAAATTGTCAATGTTGAATATAAACTTTATACTAAATAGGAATAGAGTAACGTAAGGAGAATTACGAATGGATTGTATGACAACGAAACTTAATGAAAAAGATCAATTTATAGCGAATATTAAAAATAGTGATTCAACTTTAGCTAAGTATTATCATCTTGATGCAATGGATGAACAAAATTATAAAAAAAGACTACTTTCAGAAAATAATGGAAGAGAAGCGTCTCTAGCCAAAATCATTGAAGCATATATGGATGATTTAACATTAGATTATCAACAAAATAAAAATTTAAAAGCGCTTAGTAAAGGTGCGAAAGTTGTAATCGGTGGTCAACAAGCTGGTTTGTTTGGTGGACCTTTATATACGTTTCATAAAATATTTTCGATTATTACATTAAGTGAAAAACTATCGAAAGATTACGATACACATGTTGTCCCTGTTTTTTGGATTGCAGGTGAAGATCATGATTTTGATGAAGTAAATCATACTTATGTTTTTAATGAACATACGGCAACGTTACAAAAAATAAAATATAGTACTATGACGCCTCCAGAATCTAGTGTTTCAAAGTATACGCCAGATAAAGAAGCGTTACATAAAGCATTAAATCAATTTTTCAAAGAATTAAAAGAAACTGAGGCTTCTCCAAAACTATTAAACATGTGTAGAAAGATTATCGATAACTATGATGGTTGGACTGACATGTTTAAAGCGTTATTACACGAAGTTTTCAAACATTACGGATTATTACTGATAGATGCAAATGATAAAGCATTGCGTCATTTAGAAAAGCCAATGTTCAAGGACATTATTAAAAATCATAATTTAGTTGACGATGCCTTTAGGCAAACACAGGCTCAAACTATCACTGACGGTTTAGATCAAATGATACAGACAGAGACGAATGTACATTTGTTTATGGATGATGGTGGTGTAAGACAACTATTAACTTTTGAAAATGGACGTTTCTATTTAAATAAATCAGAGAAATCGTTTTCGGAACAAGAACTTCTTAATATGGTAGAAACAGACCCAGAAAAATTTTCTAATAATGTCGTTACGAGACCAGTAATGGAAGAATGGCTATTTAATACAGTAGCATTCATAGGCGGCCCAAGTGAAATTAAATATTGGACAGAATTAAGTGAAGTTTTTCGAACATTACAAGTAGACATGCCTATCGTTTTACCACGATTAAGAATTACGTATTTAAATACCAAAATAGAAAAATTAGTAGCACAATATCGATTGAATTGTAATAATATCATTGAAAAAGGAATTGAAGCAGATAAAACAAAGTTTATTAGATCTAAAGCTTCGCAATCTTTTATAGAACAGATTGAAGCTTTAAAAGAACAG
The DNA here is from genome assembly GCF_002902235.1 of Staphylococcus ureilyticus. Taxonomy (GTDB): domain Bacteria; phylum Bacillota; class Bacilli; order Staphylococcales; family Staphylococcaceae; genus Staphylococcus; species Staphylococcus ureilyticus. The sequence continues at coordinate 42,941 of NZ_PPRL01000029.1, read as the reverse complement.
CAAAATGATTTGTTTCAATCTCTTCAGGCAGAAGTTAAAGACAATCATGATAATAAGGTATTGTTGAACAAAAATAACGAAATTCACCAAAAGCAATTTGATTATTTAATAAAACGGTATTTATTGAATGTTGAAAGAGAAAATGACATTAGCATGAAACATTTTGAGCTCATAAGCCAAACACTCCATCCAATGGGTGGATTACAAGAAAGAATTTGGAATCCACTTCAAATTATGAATGATTTTGGGATAGAAGTGTTTAGTCCCTCCACTTATCCACCACTTTCTTACACATTTGATCATATATTGATAAAACCTTAGAGTATCAAGGGAAGCACCCGGTTCATTTAAAAGATGAATCGGGTGTTTTTTTCTATGTTTCAAGAAATTTTGGTGAAATTTGTATAATTAGTGGAGGATAGTGGTGAGATGTGGTAAATTATATATATAAGAAGGTGAGGTGATTATAAATGTTCATGGGTGAATACGAGCATCAATTGGATACTAAGGGACGTATGATTGTTCCGTCCAAATTTCGTTATGACCTAAATGAGCGTTTTATAATTACCCGTGGCCTTGATAAATGCTTATTTGGTTACACTTTAGAAGAATGGCAAGTAATTGAAGAGAAAATGAAAACCTTACCAATGACAAAAAAAGATGCGCGTAAATTCATGCGTATGTTCTTTTCAGGTGCTGTTGAAGTGGAATTAGATAAGCAAGGGCGTATAAATATTCCTCAAAATTTGAGGAAATATGCCAATTTGAGTAAGGAATGTACGGTAATAGGTGTCTCAAACCGTATTGAAATTTGGGATAGAGAAACTTGGAATGATTTTTATGATGAATCAGAAGATAGTTTTGAAGATATTGCCGAAGACTTAATTGACTTTGATTTTTAAATGGAGGCGTTAAATTGTTTCATCATGTCAGCGTTATGCTAAAAGAAACTATAGATTATTTAGATATTAAAGAAGATGGCATATATGTCGACTGTACATTAGGTGGAGCAGGCCATGCCCTCTATTTATTAAATCAAATTGGAGACGAAGGTAGACTTATTGCAATTGATCAAGATACAACAGCCCTTGAAAATGCAAAAGAAGTATTGAAAGACCATATACATAAAGTTACCTTCGTCCATAGCAACTTTAGAAAATTAACTGAAATTTTAGATGATTTAAATATTGAAAAAGTAGATGGCATTTATTATGACTTGGGTGTGTCTAGCCCCCAATTAGACGTACCTGAAAGAGGTTTTAGTTATCATAATGATGCGAAATTAGATATGCGTATGGATCAAACCCAATCATTATCAGCGTATGAAGTAGTTAATGATTGGTCATTTGAAAAATTAGTGAGAATTTTTCATCGTTATGGCGAAGAAAAATTTTCGAAACAAATTGCTAGACGAATAGAACAAAATAGAGCACAAAAGCCAATTGAAACAACTTTAGAACTGGTGGATGTTATTAAAGAAGGAATACCTGCTAAGGCAAGACGAAAAGGCGGGCATCCTGCTAAAAGGATTTTCCAAGCAATTAGAATTGCAGTTAATGATGAATTGTCTGCTTTTGAAAATTCATTAGAACAAGCAATCGAGCTTGTGAAAGTGAACGGAAGAATATCTGTGATTACGTTCCACTCGTTAGAAGATCGCCTTTGTAAACAAATGTTCCAAGAATATGAAAAAGGCCCCGAAGTGCCAAGAGGCTTACCTGTTATTCCAGATGCTTATACACCAAAATTGAAAAGAGTTAATCGAAAACCAATTATTGCTACAGATGAAGATTTAGAAAAAAATAATCGAGCGCGTAGTGCCAAGTTACGTATAGCTGAAATACTAAAATAAGGAGTGATTTTTGAGTGGCAGTAGAGAAGATATACCAACCGTATAGTGGAGCAGAACAACAAATACCACAAACGCAACCGTCGCCTCATCCCCAGAGTCAACCCCAGACAGTTAAGCGTAAAGTAATTGTCAAGCTAACTAAGTTTGAAAAGATGTTATACATAGGACTTATAACAGTGATTGCTTTAATAAGTATTTATATGCTATCTTTAAAAATGGATGCGTATGAAACTCGAGAAAAAACTGCAGATTTAGATACAAAAATTGAAAAACAATCTAGTGAAAACAGCGCAATAAAATCTGAAATTAAAAAGAACTCCTCATATGAACGCATTTACGATAAGGCCAAAAAAGATGGAATGAGCCTTAAGAACGATAATGTAAAGGTAGTGCGTAATAATGGCGAAGCGAAGAATTAAATTAAAAAAACCGAAGTTTTCAATTAAAAAAAGTAAAATAGGGGCAGTCCTACTCATTCTTGGATTTGGACTGCTCTTTTTTACGTTGGTTTTAAGATACTCATATATTATGTTGACAGGACACTCTTCTGGTGAAGATTTAATTATGAAAGCGAACGAAAAATACTTAGTAAATAGTCAGCAGCAACCAGAACGAGGTAAAATTTATGACAGAAATGGCAAAGTGTTAGCGGAAGATGTGGAACGGTATAAAGTTGTGGCAGTTGTTGATAAAAAAGCAAGCGAAGGCAGCGATAAACCTAAGCATGTAAAAGACAAAAAAGAAACTGCCAAAAAACTTGCGACAGTGATTGATATGTCAGCAAAAGAAATTGAGAAAAAACTAGATAATAAAAAAGCCTTTCAAGTTGAATTTGGTCAAAAAGGCACAGATTTAACGTATCAAGAGAAAGAAAAAATTGAAAAAATGAAACTTCCTGGTGTGACGTTATATCCAGAAACTGAAAGATTTTATCCTAATGGAAACTTTGCATCGCACTTGATAGGTATAGCTCAAAAAGATCCAGATAGTGGAGAATTAAAAGGTGCTTTAGGTGTTGAAAAAATATTTGATAGCTATCTTTCAGGACAAAAAGGTGCTTTATCGTATATTCATGATATTTGGGGATATATTGCACCAAACACCAAAAAAGAAAAAGTGCCTAAACGTGGAGATGACGTACATTTAACACTTGATTCAAATATACAGGTTTTCGTTGAAGAAGCGTTAGATGGCATGGTTGAACATTATAAGCCAAAAGATTTGTTTGCCGTAGTGATGGATGCGAAAACAGGAGAAATCTTGGCATTTAGTCAAAGACCAACTTTTAATCCAGAAACTGGTAAAGATTTTGGGAAAAAATGGGCAAATGATTTATATCAAAACACATATGAACCAGGGTCAACTTTTAAATCTTATGGTCTAGCGGCAGCAATTCAAGAAGGTAAATTTAAACCTGATAAAAAATATACTGCTGAACCTAGAGAAGTAATGGGATCTAAAATATCTGACTGGAATAAAGTAGGTTGGGGAAAAATCTCAATGTCTACTGGTTTCACGTATTCTTCAAACACTTTAATGATGCACTTACAAGATTTAGTTGGCTCAGATAAGATGAAAGAATGGTATGAAAAATTTGGTTTTGGTAAATCTACTAAGAGTATGTTTGATGGTGAATCTACGGGCGGTATAGCTTGGGATAATGAAGCACAGCAAAAAACATCCTCATTTGGTCAATCTACAACTGTAACACCAGTTCAAATGTTAAGAGCGCAATCCGCTTTTAATAATGAAGGTAAAATGCTGCAACCATGGTTTGTAGATAGCGTGAGCAATCCTGTTACTGATGATACTTTTTATAAGGGTAAAAAAGAGTTTGCAGGAAAACCAATTACGAAAGACACTGCTAAGAAAGTGCGTACTGAATTAGACAAAGTTGTAAACAGTGAAGATAGTCATGCTAAAAACTATCAAATTGATGGTTATGACGTAGCAGGTAAAACAGGTACAGCACAAGTTGCTGACTCTGATAATGGTGGTTATGTTCAAGGGGAAAATCCATACTTTGTAAGTTTTATTGGTGATGCACCTAAAGATGATCCAGAAGTAATAGTGTATGCTGGTATGAGTTTAGCACAAAAAAATGACCAAGAAGCTTATGAAATGGGTGTAAGTAAAGCGTTTAAACCTATTATGGAAAACACGTTGAAATACTTAAACGTAGGAGATAAAAACTCTAAAGATAAATCTGATGTGAAGTATAGTAAAGTGCCAGATGTTCAAGGTCAGGAAACGCAAAAAGCACAAGATAAGGTGAATGGTAAGTCTCTCGAACCAATTGTCATAGGAAGTGGAGATAAAGTTGTTAAACAATCAGTATCACCAGATAAAGAAGTGCTACCGAATAGTAAGGTATTATTACTGACAGACGGGAATATAACTATGCCAGACATGACAGGCTGGACAAAAGAAGAAGTGATTGCTTTTGAAACCTTGACGCAAAAAAAAGTAACTACAAAAGGTAGTGGCTTCGTTTCTAATCAATCTGTTAGTAAAGGACAAAAAGTTGATAAAAAAGATAAAGTAGAAGTGACGTTATCTGCAGAAGCGGTTAATGGTGAGTCTTCGACGACATCATCCAAAGAAAAAGAATCGTCCAAAGATGATTCTAATAAAAAAGATGATAATAACTCAGATTCAAACAGTGACAAACAAAGTGAATAAAAATTTATTGTATTTCTGACGTCACTGGTAAAACATGTTAAAATGTATCATTTGAAAATTGATGCGAGGTAGTAATTTAAATGTTGAATACAAAATATAATTTTGAAATTTGAAACATACTTACTGCCTCGTTACATATAATTTATAAGTTGCACTTAGCATTAACGATATCAATCCAATTTAATATTAAAGGAGCATAATATGGTTTATTTACTAGCGATCATTGCACTACTAATAACATTTATATTAGTCCCTGTATTGATACCAACACTAAAGCGAATGAAATTTGGACAAAGTATAAGAGAAGAAGGCCCTCAAAGCCATATGAAAAAAACAGGTACACCGACGATGGGAGGATTAACTTTCCTACTTAGTATCATTGTCACATCAATATTAGCTATTATTTTTATGGATAATGCAAATCCGATTATATTGTTGTTGTTTGTGACGATTGGTTTTGGATTAATTGGTTTTATTGATGACTATATCATTGTTGTTAAAAAGAACAATCAAGGATTAACGAGTAAACAAAAATTCCTTGCTCAAATCGCTATTGCAGTTGTTTTCTTCATATTAAGCCAAGTGTTTAATCTGACAGACTTTTCAACGGGAATTCATATTCCATTTACAGGTTTAGAAGTACCATTATCAATTGCATATGTAATTTTCATTGTATTTTGGCAGGTTGGTTTTTCTAATGCGGTCAATTTAACAGATGGATTAGATGGACTTTCTACTGGACTTTCTATTATTGGATTTATTATGTATGCCCTTATGGCATATATCCAAGGCGCAAATTCTATTGGCTTGTTTTGTATTATCATGATTTTCGCATTACTTGGATTCTTACCTTTTAATTTAAATCCCGCTAAGGTATTTATGGGAGATACAGGTAGTTTAGCTCTAGGCGGTATTTTTGCTACAATTTCAATTATGCTCAATCAAGAATTGTCACTTATTTTTATCGGTTTTGTATTTGTAGCTGAAACATTATCAGTTATGATTCAAGTCACATCATATAAGCTTACAGGAAAAAGAGTTTTCAAAATGTCACCACTACATCACCACTTTGAGCTAGTAGGTTGGAATGAAAGAAAAGTTGTTACTGTATTTTGGACAGTTGGTATTATTTCAGGTCTTATTGGCTTATGGATTGGAGTGAATTAAATTGCTGAAATATACAGGTTTAGAAAATAAAAATGTATTAGTAATAGGATTAGCAAAAAGTGGATATGAAGCTGCGAAATTGTTACAAAAACTTGGTGCAAATGTCGTTGTTAACGATGGCAAAGATTTAAGCCAAGATGCACATGCAATCGATTTAGAAAATATGGGTGTCAAAGTTGTTGGTGGAGCACATCCATTTTCCTTACTTGATAATGAACCACTCATTTTTAAAAATCCAGGTATTCCATACACGGTTCCGTTAATTCAAGAAGCGGAACGTCGAGGATTACACATACTTACTGAAGTAGAACTAAGTTATTTAGTTTCCAAAGCGCCCATTATTGGCGTGACTGGAACAAATGGAAAAACAACGGTCACTTCTTTAATAGGTGATATGTTTAAAAAAAGTAGAATTACTGGTAAATTATCTGGCAATATTGGTTATGTAGCTTCAAAAGTGGCACAAGAAGTAGAAGAAGAGGATTACCTTATAACTGAACTCTCTTCATTTCAATTACTAGGTATCGATCAATATAAGCCGCATATATCGATTATTACAAATATTTATTCTGCACATTTGGATTATCATGAGAATTTAGAGAATTATCAAAATGCAAAAAAACAAATATATAAAAATCAAACTGAAGAGGATTATTTAATATGTAATTATCATCAACGTCACCTGATTGAATCAGAATCCTTAAAAGCAAAAGTGTATTACTTTTCTACACAACAAGAGGTTGATGGTATATACGTAAAAGATGGTTATATTACATTTAAAGGTTTCCGACTTATTCATAAAGATGACTTAGTATTACCTGGTGAACACAATTTAGAAAATATACTCGCAGCTGTGTTAGCGGCACTGTTAGCAGGGGTTTCAGTAAGAGCCATAATAGATAGTTTGACAACTTTTTCTGGTATAGAGCATAGACTTCAATATGTAGGTTCAAACAAAACCAATAAATATTATAATGACTCTAAGGCTACCAATACTTTAGCGACACAGTTTGCTCTAAATTCATTTGAGCAACCCATTATTTGGTTGTGTGGTGGTTTAGACAGAGGCAATGGATTTGATGAATTGATTCCATATATGAATAACGTCAGAGTGATGGTGACCTTTGGTGAGACGCAAGAAAAATTTGTGAAATTAGGCGAGAATCAAGGTAAATATGTAATAAAGGCCACAGATGTAGAAGATGCAGTCGATAAAGTACAATCAGTTATTGAGCCTAATGACGTTGTATTATTATCACCAGCTTGTGCAAGTTGGGATCAATACAATACATTTGAAGAGCGCGGAAATAAGTTTATTAAGAGCTTCCAAGCGCACTTACCTTCACTTTAAAGGTTGTGAAATAAATGTCAGATAAAGTTAGTGAATTTGATTCTGAATATTTAAAAGAGAAACGTGCAAAACGACGTAAAAAACAAAAACAAATCCAATACGCAATCTTCGGTATTTTGCTATTTATTATTTTACTGATTCTTATTTATATGTTCACGCCATTGAGTAAAATCAACTCGGTGACAATTGAAGGTAATGACAATGTATCTAAAGCTTCTATAAAAAAAGCGATAGATGTAAAAGATGACTCTAGAATGTATACCTATAGTACTTCATCAGCTGTTAATAATTTGAAAAAGAATAAATTAATAAAGCATGCAGAAGTAACTAAAATATTGCCGAATAAGGTGAAGGTTAAAGTGACAGAAAGCCAAATCGTTGGTTTAGTTAAAAAGAAAGATCATTATGTACCGATTCTTGAAGATGGAACAGAATTAGAAAATTATGAAGAAAGTAATGTGACAGATGACGGTCCCGTCCTTGAAGGATTCAAAAAAGAGAAAAAAGAAAAAATAATACAAGAATTAGCAAAAATGCCTACAAAAGTGCGTAGCATGATCGCCGAAGTGCAATATGACCCGCAAGAAAATTTACAAAACCAAATCAAGTTATATACGACAGATGAGATTCAAATTGTGGGTAATTTGAATACTATTGCAAATAAAATGAAGTATTATCCACAAATGTCACAGTCGTTAGAACGTGATGAATCAGGAAGCTTAAAAAAATCAGGCTACATTGATTTGTCAGTTGGTGCTTCTTTTATTCCTTATAGTGGTGGAAGTACTACTAAATCAACAAGTGATCAAAATGTTGACAAAGGAAACACAGAAGAAGATAAGGCGAAAGACGAGTTACAAAGTGCCTTAAATAAGATAAATAAAGAATCAGACAAAAATAATTAAAAAATTTAGACAAATACATGTGTTTATAGTTCACAAGCGTCAAAACGTATTGTAAACTGTTAATAGTGTGAACATGAATAAGTTATTGTCAGGAGGTGCCTATCTATGGAAGAGCATTATTATGTAAGTATAGATATCGGTTCGTCAAGTGTTAAAGCGATAGTGGGCGAAAAATTTCACAATGGAATAAATGTGATAGGTACAGGACAGACCTACACAAGTGGTATAAAAAATGGTCTTATTGATGATTTCGACATCGCAAAACAAGCGGTTAAAGATACAATCAAAAAAGCCTCTATTGCATCAGGCGTCGATGTTAAGGAAGTATTTTTAAAACTTCCAATTATCGGAACTGAGGTATTTGATGAGTCAAATGAAATTGAATTTTATGAAGATACTGAACTAGATGGTACACACATTGAGCGTGTACTTGAAGGTATTCGTGAAAAAAATGATGTACCCGAAACAGAAATAATAAACGCTTTCCCAATTAAATTTGTTGTGGATGGCGATAATGAAGTGTCAGATCCTAAAGAACTCATTGCAAGACATAGTTTGAAAGTTGAAGCTGGTGTTATTGCGATTCAAAAATCAATTTTAATAAACATGATTAAATGTGTAGAATCTTGTGGTGTAGATGTATTAGATGTATACTCTGATGCATATAACTATGGCTCAGTACTTTCGGCAACTGAGAAAGAACTTGGCGCATGCATTATTGACATTGGTGAGGATATAACACAATTGGCATTTTACGAAAGAGGAGAGCTTGTAGATGCTGATGCTATAGAAATGGCTGGTAGAGATATAACGGAAGATATTGCAAAAGGTTTAAATACTTCTTATGAAACGGCTGAAAAAATCAAACATCAATATGGTCACGCTTTCTTTGATTCAGCGTCGGATCATGATGTGTTTACTATTGATCAAATAAATAGCGAAGAAGAAGCACAATTTACTCAAAAAGATTTGGCAGATGTGATAGAAGCACGTGTGGAAGATATATTCTTTAATGTGTTTGATGTATTACAAGAGTTAGGTCTTACAAAAGTAAATGGTGGTTTCGTTGTAACAGGTGGTTCGGCCAATTTACTAGGCGTTAAAGAATTGCTGCAAGACATGGTAAGTGAAAAAGTAAGAATTCATACGCCATCCCAAATGGGTATAAGAAAACCAGAGTTTTCTTCAGCGATTTCAACGATTTCTAGTAGCATTACTTTCGACGAATTACTAGATTATGTTACAATAAATAATCATGACAGTGAAGAATTTGAAGAAGAAGTCATAGAATCAAATGATCGAGAAAATAGTACGAAGTCAAGCGGATTTGATTGGTTCAAAAAGAAATCAAACAAACAAGAAGAGCCACATACATCAACTTCTGATATAGAAGAACCAGAAGCGTCTGAGGCATACGAACATGAAGACAACATAGAACAAGAAGAAGAAAGTAAACCTCAAGACAAAGAAGAAAGTAAGTTCAAGAAACTTATGAAATCTCTATTCGATTGATTGGCCACTAAAACTAGGAGGAAATTTAAATGTTAGAATTTGAACAAGGATTTAATCATTTAGCGACGTTAAAAGTCATCGGTGTAGGGGGCGGCGGAAATAACGCTGTTAACAGAATGATTGATCATGGTATGAATAATGTTGAATTTATTTCAATCAATACGGATGGACAAGCTTTAAACTTATCTAAAGCTGAGTCTAAAATCCAAATTGGTGAAAAATTAACACGTGGTTTAGGCGCTGGTGCAAACCCTGAAATTGGTAAAAAAGCTGCCGAAGAATCTCGTGAGCAAATTGAAGATGCAATCCAAGGTGCTGATATGGTATTCGTAACAGCAGGAATGGGCGGCGGTACTGGTACAGGTGCTGCTCCAGTTGTAGCAAAAATTGCAAAAGAAATGGGAGCGTTAACAGTTGGTGTTGTTACACGTCCATTCGGGTTTGAAGGCCGTAAGCGTCAAACACAAGCAGCTGCTGGTGTAGAATCAATGAAAGCTGCTGTTGATACATTAATCGTCATCCCTAACGACCGTTTATTAGATATTGTTGATAAGTCAACACCAATGATGGAAGCATTTAAAGAAGCAGACAATGTATTACGTCAAGGTGTTCAAGGTATTTCAGACTTAATCGCTGTTTCAGGTGAAGTTAACCTTGACTTTGCAGACGTTAAAACAATTATGTCTAACCAAGGTTCTGCATTAATGGGTATCGGTGTATCTTCTGGTGAAAACCGTGCTGTAGAAGCTGCTAAAAAAGCTATTTCTTCTCCATTATTAGAAACTTCTATTGTAGGTGCACAAGGTGTGCTAATGAACATTACTGGTGGAGAGTCATTATCATTATTTGAAGCACAAGAAGCAGCAGACATTGTTCAAGATGCAGCTGATGAAGATGTTAATATGATTTTCGGTACTGTGATTAACCCAGAATTACAAGATGAAATCGTAGTAACAGTCATTGCTACTGGATTTGAAGATAAACCTTCATCTCAAGGTCGCAAAGCTTCAAATACTGGATTTGGCAACAGTGCATCATCTGGAAGTACAACTGCAAAAGAAGATTCATTCTCTTCTAGTGCATCACAAACGACAGACAGTGCAAATGAAGGTAGAACACATACTACAAATGAAGATGATATTCCTAGCTTTATCAGAAATCGTGAAGAAAGACGTTCTAGAAGAACTAGACGTTAATCTCGAATGGACTTCTTCTTCTGTTAGTTTTTCATAATAATTAATAATAATTTAGACAATATAAAATATATAAATGTCATCAGGTCCAAAGATCTGATGACTTTTTTGAATTTAGAAGTTGGCATATCATTTGTTGTGAACTACATTATTATGTAGAAAAATATAGTTTTCAATTATTTAGAATCTCCCGAATGTCTTTAGATAGTTTATAAATGTTGAATAGCTGGAGGTTTATAGCATGCAAGAGAAATTTATCAAAGATCGTCATATTTTAAAATATGACGATAATCAATTAAAGAATGTGAAATTGGGTATAACAACAAGAGAAGAAGGATACAGCCATTACCCGAAAGATGCATTTAATATGGCTAGATACATTAATGATGATCAAGATAATGTAACGAGACACCAAGCGTTACTTGCTTCTGTAATTCAGTTTCCGAGAAATCAATGGGTTTTCCCGATTCAAACACATGAAAATAAGGTAGTTGAAATTACAAACAAAGATAAAGGTACTAATATTGATAGTCTTTCTAATGCATTACATGGTATAGATGGTATGTATACATTTGAAAATGACATTTTATTAACTATGTGTTATGCAGATTGTGTACCAATTTATTTTTATAGCGAAAAACATCACTTTGTAGGCTTAGCTCATGCAGGTTGGCGTGGCACAGTAGGTCAAATTGTCAATCAAATGTTAAAACGTATACCATTTGATTGGAACGACTTAAGCGTTGTTATTGGACCAGCAACTGCAAATTCATATGAAATTAATGATGATATTAAAAGCAAGTTTGAGCAATTACCTATAGATGCTCATCAATATATCGAAACAAGAGGTGACAATCGTCATGGCATAGACCTAAAAAAGGCGAATGCTATGTTGTTAGAGTATGATGGTGTTCCGAAAAATAATATTTATATAACGAATTATGCGACATCGGAAAATTTAAATTTATTCTTTTCATATAGAGTAGAGAAAGGCGATACAGGTCGTATGTTAGCTTATATTGGTCAATAACTAAGAGGTGTATAAAAATTGGATGTACAACAAAGTTTAGCGCAAATAAATGAACAATTGAAAATACATTGCGAAAAAGGTAATATTACAACAGTCCCGCACGTGATAGCAGTGACAAAATATGTTACAATAGAGCGAGCTAATGATGCTTATCAAGCAGGTATTAGACATTTTGGTGAGAATCGTTTAGAAGGTTTTCAACAAAAGAAAGCAGCTTTACCAGACGATGTAGTCATGCATTTTATCGGTTCTTTACAAACAAGAAAAGTTAAAGAGGTCATTAACGATATCGACTATTTTCACGCTTTAGATCGTCTGAAATTAGCAAAAGAGATTAATAAAAGAGCTGAACATAAAGTGAAATGTTTTGTTCAAGTCAACGTTTCTGGAGAAACGTCAAAACAAGGTATCGCTTTAGATGAGGTAGATACGTTTATTAAGGATTTAGAGCAATATGAAAACATAGAAATAATTGGTCTTATGACGATGGCACCTTATACGGATGATGAACCGTATATTAAAGATTTATTCAAATCATTAAGAGCAAAGAGAGATGAAATTAAAGCGCTCAATTTAAATTATGCACCATGCACAGAATTGTCAATGGGAATGAGTAATGATTACCATTTAGCAGCCGAAGAAGGTGCATCATTTGTGAGAATTGGGACTAAACTTGTAGGAAAAGAGGAGTGAGCCCCGTGGCTTTAAAAGATTTATTTAGTGGTTTTTTCGTAGTTGAAGAGGAAGACGATGATTTACAAGCGCCACCTGAAGAAGAACAAGATAGACAACAAGCGCAGTCTCAAACAAATTATAATAATCAACAAAATGACAATACAGAAAGACAACGCATACAGTCCGTACCCAAAAAACAACCAACAAGATTACAACAATCAACCGGGGAAAGGAAGTATCAAATGAATAACAGTGCACCTAAAAATAATACTAGGAACGTTGTGAACATGAATAATCAAGATCAAAACAATTATGGTTTTACGCAAGAAAGTTCTAAAATGTGTTTATTTGAACCACGCGTCTTTTCAGATACTCAAGACATTGCGGACGAATTAAAAAATCGCAGAGCAACTTTAGTGAACTTACAACGTATTGATAAAGTATCTGCAAAAAGAATTATCGATTTTCTAAGTGGTACCGTTTATGCAATTGGTGGAGACATTCAACGTGTAGGTTCTGACATATTCTTATGTACGCCAGATAATGTTGAAGTTGCAGGAAGCATAACAGACCAAATCGAAAATATGGAATACCAAGGTGAATAGAGGTAAACATTCATGGATATAGGTTTATTAGCAAATATATTTCAATTTATTTTATTCTTGGTTCAAATTTATTACTTTGGGATGATTGTATATTTCTTTATGTCATGGCTTCCAGGCGCACGTGAAAATAAATTCGGTCAATTTTTATCAAAATTGTATGAACCGTTTTTAGAACCATTCCGTAAAATTATTCCACCTATTGGCATGATTGATATTTCATCCATTGTTGCAATAATTGTACTTGTATTATTCCGAACTGGTTTAGAAAATATTTTTAATTTAATTTTAAATTATTTAGTGTAAGTTTTGTATTGAGGATAAAATGATATTTGAATAAATTATAAAATAAATGTTAAGCACCTAACGTTAAAAACGCGAGGTGCTTTAACTTATATTTGGAGTGAAATCACATCGATATTTATCAACATTTTAGAAAAGAAGAACATGAATTAATCGATCAACTCATCGATAAGTGTTATCGTGCCAACGACCAGTTTGCACCAGTATTAACTTCCTTTTTAGATCCCAGAGGCCAATATATATTAAATGTTGTAGTTGGTAGTTTTCAAGATTTAGAAGTTACTTTTTATGGTGGGCCATATGCTGAGAGACAAAGAGCCATCATAGCACCAGATTACTTTCAACCTGAGGTGGAAGATTTTGAAATCATTTTTTTTGAAATCGATTATCCTCAAAAATTTGTCACACTTCAACACCAACATGTCTTGGGCACAATTATGTCATTGGGAATCGAAAGAGACCAATTAGGTGATATTGTTGTAGATAATCGCATACAATTTACTTTGACAAAGCAATTAGAATCATATATTATATTGGAATTAAATAAAATTAAAGGCGCGACAGTTAAACTAAATGCGCTACCAATAAAAGATATGATACAATCAGTAGAGAACTGGCACTCATCCGAAACAACCGTAACTGGTTTACGTTTAGATGTCGTTCTAAAAGAAATGATTCGTAAATCTCGTTCCATTAGCAAACAGTTAATCGAAAAGAAACGTGTTAAAGTTAATCATACGATTATTGATTCTGCAGATTTCCAACTGGATAAAGGTGACTTACTATCTATTCAAGGTTATGGCAGAGCAATGATTACTGATATTGGTGGAAAAACAAAAAAAGATAAAGTACGAATTTCCTACAAAACTTTATTTAAATAAGTTATACTTATAAAGTGTAGAACAACCGAATTTTAACGACTAAAATAAGCAATGATACCATATAAGATGAAATTTTATTTATGATATTTAATGAAATTACAAAATAGTGTATGATAGAAGGAGGATAATGACGCATGGCTTTTACACCAAGTGAAATAAAAAACAAATCCTTTACTCGTGTGAAAACGGGTTTTGAACCAAGTGAAGTTGAAAGTTATCTAGAACAACTCAGTAATGAAATTGAACGTTTAAAAGAAGATAAAGCACAACTAGAAAAAGTTGTCGAAGATAAAGAAACAAATATTCAATCTTATAAAGATGTGCATCAATCTGTGAGCGATGCATTAGTTCAAGCGAAACAAGCTGGAGAAGAGACGAAAGCAGCAGCCAATAAAGATGCAGAGGCAACAATTGCTAAAGCAAAAAGCGAAGCAGATCGTATTGTCAATGATGCAGTTGAAAAAGCTCGCCGCCTTTCTTTCCAAACAGAAGATATGAAACGCCAATCTAAAATATTTAGATCTCGTTTCCGTATGTTAGTAGAAGCACAGTTAGATTTACTTAAAAATGATGATTGGGATTATTTATTAAATTATGACCTTGATTCTGAACAAGTAACACAAGAGAATATTAATCATTTAAATGAAAATGAATTAACTGAAGAAGAAAAAGCGATGAAAGCAAAAGCTGAAGCAGATAGTACGGCAGAGGCGGATGCAGAAGCAACAGATAACAGCGGTTCAACAGATAATGAGAATAATAAACAATAAACAGCAGACGCGTAAGAAACAGTCGATATATTCAAGCGAGTTAGGGATAGTGTGAGCCTAATATATATTTGTTTCTTATATCACTGTAGTTTTAACTGAATAACATGCAATGAGAGAACTCTAAGTTGAGTTAATCAGGGTGGTAACGCGGTATATATCGTCCCTGTTAATTGAACTTAGAGTTCTTTTTATTGTTAAATACTAAACAAGTCAGAATATTGTAATAAGGAGTGTAGGAAATGGACTACAAAGATACGTTATTAATGCCGAAAACGAATTTTCCAATGCGTGGAGGATTACCGAATAAAGAGCCAAAAATCCAAGAAGAATGGGATGCTAATGATATTTATCAAAAAGCATTAGACAAAAATAAAGATAACGAACATTATATTTTACATGATGGTCCACCATATGCAAATGGTAACTTACATATGGGACATGCGTTAAATAAAATTTTGAAGGATTTTATTACGCGTTATAAAACAATGCAAGGTTTCTATACACCATATGTTCCTGGTTGGGATACACATGGGTTACCAATTGAACAAGCGCTTACTAAAAAAGGTGTTAAGCGTAAAGAATTATCAATTGCTGAATTTAGAAGAAAATGTGAAGCATTTGCGTTAGAACAAATAGAAAATCAAAAAAAAGATTTTAAACGCCTTGGTGTTAAAGGAGATTTTGCTGATCCATATATTACATTAAAACCGGAATATGAAGCTGCACAAATTCGTTTATTTGGTGAAATGGCTGATAAAGGTCTTATTTACAAAGGTAAAAAACCAGTTTATTGGTCACCATCTAGTGAATCATCACTTGCTGAAGCAGAAATTGAATATCAAGATAAGCGTTCGCCTTCTATTTATGTAGCATTTGATGTTAAAGAAAGCAAAGGTATTGTTGATGAAGATGCAAAATTCGTTATTTGGACTACTACACCTTGGACATTACCATCGAATGTTGCGATCACAGTACACCCAGATTTAATATATGGTCAATATAATGTGAACGGTGACAAATATATCATCGGTAAAGACTTGGTTGCTAATGTTGCTGAAGCATTAGGATG
The DNA here is from genome assembly GCF_002902235.1 of Staphylococcus ureilyticus. Taxonomy (GTDB): domain Bacteria; phylum Bacillota; class Bacilli; order Staphylococcales; family Staphylococcaceae; genus Staphylococcus; species Staphylococcus ureilyticus. The sequence goes on along the minus strand of NZ_PPRL01000029.1, from coordinate 26,949 downwards.
GAATGAAGATGCCATTGAATTAGAAAAAGAATTCAAAGGTAGTGACTTAGAGTATATCGAAACACAACATCCTTTTGTTGATCGTGTGTCACTTGTGATTAATGGGTTACATGTGACAACAGATGCTGGTACAGGGTGTGTTCATACGGCACCTGGACATGGGGAAGACGACTTTGTAGTAGGTCAAAAATATAACTTGCCTGTTATTAGCCCTGTAGATGATAAAGGTGTATTTACAGAAGAAGCCGGTCAATTTGAAGGTATGTTCTACGATAAAGCGAACAAAGAAATTACAGATTTATTAAAAGAAAATGGTTCATTATTAAAATTAGAATTTATTACTCATAGTTACCCACATGATTGGCGTACTAAAAAACCTGTTATTTTCCGTGCAACACCACAATGGTTTGCCTCTATTGATAAAGTACGTCAAGATATTTTAGATGCAATCGAAGATACACACTTCAAGGTTGATTGGGGTAGAACTCGTATTTATAACATGGTAAGAGATCGTGGCGAATGGGTTATATCACGTCAACGTGTTTGGGGTGTACCATTACCAGTATTTTATGCGGAAAATGGCGATATTATTATGACTAAGGAAACTGTTAATCATGTTGCAGATTTATTCCAAGAACATGGTTCAAATGTATGGTTTGAGCGAGAAGCTGCAGAGTTACTACCTGAAGGGTTCACACATCCAAGCAGTCCAAATGGTGTGTTTACAAAAGAAACAGATATCATGGACGTTTGGTTCGATTCTGGATCATCACACCGTGGTGTATTAGAAGAACGTCCGGAACTTTCATATCCTGCTGATTTATATCTAGAAGGTAGTGACCAGTACCGTGGTTGGTTTAACTCTTCAATTACAACTTCTGTTGCTACGAGAGGAATTTCACCATATAAAATGTTACTTTCACATGGATTTGTGATGGATGGTGAAGGTAAAAAGATGAGTAAATCATTAGGTAATGTCATTGTACCTGATCAAATCGTCAAACAAAAAGGTGCAGATATTGCGCGTCTTTGGGTAAGTAGTGTAGATTATTTATCAGATGTGCGTATTTCTGATGAAATTTTAAAACAAACTTCTGATGTATATCGTAAAATTAGAAATACCTTAAGATTTATGTTAGGTAATTTAAATGATTATAATCCTTCAACAGATGCAATTGCAGAATCTGAGCTATTAGAAGTAGATAAATATTTATTAAATAGATTACGTGAATTTACTGCTAATACGCTAGACAATTATGATAATTATGATTATTTAGATATATATCAAGAATTACAAAATTTCATTAACGTTGAATTAAGTAATTTCTACTTAGATTACGGTAAAGATATCTTGTACATTGAAGAGCAGAATGCACATAAACGTCGCAGTATGCAAACAGTGTTGTACCAAATTGTAGTAGACATGACAAAATTATTAGCGCCTATCCTAGCGCATACGTCTGAAGAAGTGTGGTCACATATCCCACATGTAGAGGAAGAAAGTGTTCATTTAACACGTATGCCTGAACGTGTAGCAGTTGATGCTGAATTCATGGAAAAATGGAATACATTTATGAAATTGCGTGACGATGTGAACCGTGCTTTAGAAGTTGCGCGTAATGAAAAAGTAATTGGTAAATCATTAGAAGCCAAAGTGGTAATCGGTAGCAATGATAACTTTGATGCGACTACATTTTTACAACAATTCTCTGACTTACAACAATTATTTATTACTTCACAAGCGGAGGTAGTTGATAAAGTTGAAAATGGCGAATCATATCAATATGGTGATATCCACATTGAACATGCTCACGGAGAAAAGTGTGAACGTTGTTGGAACTATAGTGAATCATTGGGTTCAGTAGGTGAATTAGATAACCTATGTCCACGTTGTCAAGCAGTAGTTAAAACACTTGTTTAAATATGGATAAATGTTAAAGTAAGAACATGGCAAATACGTTATTCATAAAATATTAAACGGTTTTGTTCTGATGTATTTGAATAGAATTTAAAAAAATGTACTATGTATTTTTTCATTAAAACAAGTTATGACTAATATTTTAGAAAAACCTGAGACATCAGTACGATGTCCCAGGTTTTCTTTTCGCTAATATAAAAATGAAACGAGTTATTTCACGAATCCAAAAGTAAGATTAAAATGAGCATATTAAAATTTAAAATTAAATAAATCAGATATAATGGATGCAATAAGCAATTAGAAAGGTGTTAAATATGTTCCATAACGAAAGTGCCCATTTTGTAAATGGCATTATATTAAATGTAAGAGATAAAGATGAAATGAAAAAATTTTATGGAGATATTATTGGATTAAATGTAGTAAATGAATCATATTCTACAATTCAATATGAGGTTGGTAATCTGAATCACTTCATGACACTTAATCAAATCAATATGGGAAGAGAACCTCTTGTTTCAGAAGCAGGTTTATTTCACTTAGCGATAAAATTACCGTCTAAAACAGACTTAGCAGACTTGCTTGTGCAATTCAGTGAATATAAAATACCTATCAATGGTGGCGAACACGACATTTCAACTTCATTATATTTAGAAGATACGGAAGGAAACGGCTTGGAGTTTTATGTAGATAATCCCATTGATGAATGGTCTATTGAAAATGAAAAAGCAGTTTTAGAAACAAAACCATTAAATGTACCTAAATTACTAACTTATGTCTCAGATAAGAAGTGGCAAGGTATTCCTGATGAAAGTATTATTGGATATATAAATTTAAAAACAATTCGATTAAATAGAGTTAAGCAATATTATAAAAATTACTTTGGTTTGGTACCTTCTTCTGTAGAAACTGACAGTGCGGTTTATTTAGCTTCAAATGGTTATCACCAACATCTCGTAGTGAATAATTGGTTATCAAGTGTAAAACGTATAGAAAATCATAGAACTTATGGTTTAGCGTGTGTAGATTTTCATTTTCCAGAAACAACACATAAATTATTAGCTGGACCTGATGGTATTCAATTTAGGTTTAATTATTATTCCGTACTCTAGAATAATGTCTATTTTAATAACATTTTAAAAAATCAACTTATTATTTGAACTGTAACTTTTTTTATAAGTTTGATTAGGATATAATGAGAGTTGTTGTAAAAAGCGACCGCACGAAGAACAAATAGGAGGTACAGACATGAAACGTCAGTACTATATTGGTATTTCTATATTTATAACAATTGTTATACTTATATTAGATCAAATCACAAAATTTATAATAACTAAAACAATGCAAATTGGTGACTCATTTGAAGTAATCCCTAATTTTTTGAGTATCACTTCACATAGAAATAATGGTGCAGCATGGGGGATTTTAAGTGGAAAGATGGCTTTTTTCTATATTATAACTGTCATTATTCTGATCATACTCATTGTCTTTTTTATAAAAGAAGCGAAGCATAATTTGTTAATGCAAATTGCTATAAGTTTATTGTTTGCTGGTGCTTTAGGTAACTTTATTGATCGTGTATTAAATGGTGAAGTTGTAGACTTTGTTGATACTTATATATTTAGTTATAATTTTCCAATATTTAACGTAGCTGATTCTAGTTTAACTATAGGCGTCGTTTTAGTAATAATCGCATTATTAAGGGATATGAGGACAGAAGAATAGGAGAGATAGTGTATGGAATTTCATGAGTTTAATATAGATGACCCAGCTAATGTAGGACAACGAATAGATAAATTATTGCCTGAATTTAATACTGAATGGTCACGTACTCAAATGCAAGATTGGATTAAAGAAGGCCTGGTTAAAGTCAATGGTAAAGTGATAAAATCCAATTATAAAACTAAGTCAAATGATAAAATTATAGTAACTGAGAAAGAAATTGTTGAGGCAGATATTAAACCAGAAAATCTTAATCTGAATTTTTATTATGAAGACGATGATGTCGCAATTGTATATAAACCTAAAGGGATGGTAGTACATCCATCAGCAGGTCATTATACGGGTACATTAGTAAATGGACTAATGTATCAAATGAAAGACTTATCTGGTATAAACGGAGAGATACGTCCAGGAATTGTACATCGTATTGACAAAGACACTTCCGGGTTATTAATGATTGCAAAAAATGATGTTGCACATCGTAGTTTAGTAGAACAGTTGATAGATAAATCAGTAACGCGTAAATATATTGCATTGGTACATGGTAACATTCCACATGATTATGGTACTGTTGATGCACCTATTGGTAGAAATAAGAATGACCGCCAATCTATGGCTGTAGTTGATGATGGTAAAGACGCGATTACTCACTTTAATGTATTAGAACATTTTAATAAATATACGTTAATAGAATGTCAGTTAGAAACAGGCCGTACTCACCAAATTCGTGTGCATATGAAATACATTGGTTACCCATTAGTAGGAGACCCCAAATATGGTCAGAAAAAAACATTAGATATTGGTGGTCAAGCATTGCATGCTGCAGTAATCGGTTTTGAACATCCAGTTACACAAGCGTATATTGAAAAGACAGCACCTTTACCAGAGGAATTTGAGCAACTCTTAAATGATATTCGTAAATCTGATAATTAATAATGCTTTGCTAAGTTATATCGTGAATTTTAGATAATACCATGATATATAAATGGGATTGGAACAGAAATCTAATTTTATTAATTAGATTTCGTTATCTCACCCCAACAAGGATGACTAGAAGTGAAAAAATGATTTAAAGGCAAACGATCGCTTTTATAAAACGAACGATATTCTAATATAGACTTGCAACGATATGTTATTCATGATAATATAATGACAGTTTAATAAAGAACGAACGTCTTTAATTGAAAGTCCAGAGAGGCTTCGAAGACATGTAATGAAAATAGAATATACAAACAAAGTATTTAAGTTATAACAATAGCTAAAGCCATCGTAGTTTTTCGTAAAACGCGATAAAAGTCATAATCACAAGTACAAAAATGGTTATGATGGAGAAATCATCTAAGTTTTAGATATGTCTCTACATTTTGTTTGTAATATTTTATTACACTACCTCATGTCTTCTGAAGATGTGAGGTTTTTTTAATATCATTAAAATTAAGGTAGGTGCCCAAAATGTCAGAACGCGTAATTATGGATGAAGCAGCAATACAAAGAACCGTTACACGTATTGCACACGAAATCTTAGAATACAACAAAGGTACTGATGAATTAATTTTATTAGGCATTAAAACAAGAGGGGCATTTTTAGCACGACGTATCCAACAAAAAATTGAACAAATTGAGGAAATAACTGTCCCGACAGGTACGATTGATATTACACAATTTAGAGATGATTTAGAACAGACAATAGATCAAGTTGCAGAACAGACGTATGAAATTGATGTCAATATAACAAATCAAGTCGTGATTATTGTGGATGATGTTCTATATACTGGGCGTACAGTTAGAGCATCGCTTGATGCAGTACTTCAATATGCAAGACCTAGAAAAATAGGATTAGCAACGCTTATTGATCGTGGACATAGAGAGCTTCCAATACGCGCAGACTTTGTTGGTAAAAATATACCGACCGCTAGAGAAGAAGCTGTCTCGGTTTTTCTTAGTGAAATAGATAGTAGAAATGCAGTTGTAATTGAATAAATCAACACCTTTTAATTCAGTACGAGAGACTGAGAAAGGGAAGAGAATCATGTGGAAGTCAAAGGCAAGTTTCTAGGAAGCCACACTTCAAAATATAGTTATATTATAAAAAATATATACTATAGATTCTCTCCATATCATCTGAACTTAATTTAAGCTAACTATTCAAACAGCAATGCTGATGATTTAAGTCGTAATGTTGTTTGAACAAGCTGAATTTTGATTTGAGGATAGATACTTTTTAAGTCTCTTTACATGAAAACAATGTAAAGGGACTTTTTTTATGAGAGGAAGCGGAAAGTCATGGAAAATGAAACAATGTTTGAACGGACAGCTAAACCAGTATTAGATGTACGAGATAAACCTAAATTAGGACAATGGGCATTTCTAAGCACTCAACATTTATTTGCAATGTTTGGATCGACTGTCCTCGTACCATTTTTAACTGGATTACCGATATCATCTGCTTTACTAGCATCAGGGATAGGGACATTATTATATATATTAATTACACAAGCGAAAATACCCGCATATTTAGGTTCAAGTTTCGCATTTATCACACCAATCATAACTGGATTGAATTCACATAGCTTAGGTGACATGTTAGTAGCATTGTTTATGAGCGGAGTGATGTATGTGCTTATTGGATTAGCTATTAGGTTAAGTGGAACAGGGTGGCTTATGCACTTACTTCCCCCGGTTGTTGTTGGACCAGTTATTATGGTGATTGGTTTGAGTCTGGCACCTACCGCAGTCAATATGGCGATGTTTGAAAATTCAGGAGATATGAAAGGCTATAACTTAAGTTATTTAGTAGTAGCAATGATTACGCTGCTGGTGACGATTATAGTTCAAGGATACTTTAAAGGCTTCTTGTCCCTTATACCTGTATTAATCGGCATTATAACGGGGTACATTGTGTCAATATTTATGGGGCTTGTTAATTTTAAACCTGTAGCTGAAGCAAAATGGCTGCAACTTCCAGAAGTGTACCTACCATTTAAAGATTACACACCATCATTTCATCTAGGTTTAGTACTTGTCTTAATACCAATCGTTTTTGTGACAGTTAGTGAGCACATTGGACATCAAATGGTGATTAACAAAATCGTAGGAAGAAATTTCTTTAAGGATCCAGGATTAGACAAATCAATTATTGGTGACGGAGTGTCAACGATGTTTGCAAGTATTATAGGTGGCCCACCAAGTACGACATACGGAGAAAATATAGGTGTCTTAGCTATCACGAAAATTTATAGTATATATGTTATTGGAGGTGCTGCAGTCATCGCTATAGTATTAGGTTTTGTAGGCAAATTCACAGCATTAGTTTCATCTATACCAACCCCTGTTATGGGAGGTGTATCGATATTACTTTTCGGAATTATTGCAGCAAGTGGTTTGCGAATGCTTGTAGAAAGTGAAGTTGATTTTGCAAGTAACCGAAATCTAGTCATCGCATCAGTCATATTAGTTATAGGTATTGGTAACCTAGTCTTCAATCTAAATGGTATAGGTATAAATTTAGAAATTGAAGGGATGGCATTAGCAGCATTGGCAGGTATTCTACTAAACTTAATTTTACCGCAAGAGATTGAGTCAAATAAATAAACGTCTATTTCATTACTAGGAGGCTGAAAAAATGGATAACTTACTATCAATGGAACATCTAACTACAAATGAGATTTATGAACTAATAGAAATTGCAAGTGGTATTAAAAATGGATCATTTAAACCACATAATTATGAAGACAAATTTGTAGCAAACTTATTTTTTGAAAATTCTACCCGTACGAAAAGTAGCTTTTTAGTAGCAGAGCAAAAATTAGGATTAAAACTGATTGATTTCGAAACGAGCACTTCTTCTGTTCAAAAAGGTGAGAGCTTATACGATACATGTAAAACATTAGAACAAGTAGGTGCAGATGTTCTAGTAATTAGACATTCAGATACAACATACTATAATGATTTAAATTCACTTAAGTTACCGATTATTAATGCAGGTGATGGTAGTGGACAGCATCCAACACAAAGTTTATTAGACCTAATGACAATATACGAAGAGTATGAAACATTTAAAGATTTAAATATATTAATATGTGGAGATATTAAAAACTCCCGTGTAGCGAGAAGTAACTTTCAAAGTTTAACCGCACTCGGTGCAAATGTGATGTTCTCAAGTCCAAAAGCGTGGAGAGATGACACTTTAGAAGCACCTTATGTTGATATAGATAAAGTCATAGAGGACATAGACATTGTCATGCTACTAAGAGTACAGCATGAAAGACATGGTGATGAAGAAACAATGAATTTTGAAAATCAAAATTATCATAAAAATTTTGGTTTGACAAAAGCGCGTTATAATCGATTGAAGTCATCTGCAATTGTTATGCATCCCGCGCCTGTCAATCGCGGTGTTGAAATAGATGATTGCTTAGTAGAAGCAGAAAAATCTCGCATCTTTAAACAGATGGAAAATGGTATGTATACACGTATGGCAGTAATTGAGTATATATTACAAACAAAGGAGGCAGCAATAAATGAAATTGCTAACTAATGCGAAAATCTTAGAAAATGGTGAACTTAAAACCACTTCAATTTTAATAGAAGGTAAAACCATTAAAAAAATTGCGTCAGACATAGAGGTTGATGCCGATGTTGAAATCATTGATTTAAAAGGACACTTTGTTGCTCCAGGTTTAGTTGATGTTCACGTACATTTGCGTGAACCAGGCGGTGAACATAAAGAAACAATTGCAACGGGAACACAGGCAGCTGCAAGAGGCGGTTTTACGACAGTTTGTCCAATGCCAAATACACGACCTGTACCTGACTCTGTTGAAAATTTAGAACGTTTAAACAAATTAATCGACGAAAATGCACACGTCAGAGTTTTACCATATAGTGCAATCACAGTTAGGCAAGCAGGTACTGAACATGTTGATTTTGAAGCTTTAGCCCAGTTAGGCACATTTGCTTTTACTGATGATGGCGTAGGTGTACAACAAGCAAATATGATGTATGAAGCTATGCAACAAGCAGCTAAAGTGAATAAAGCAGTCGTTGCTCATTGTGAAGATAATAGCTTGATATATGGCGGCGCTATGCATGAAGGGGAACGTAGTAAAGCATTAGGCATACCGGGGATACCTAATATTTGTGAAGCGGTACAAATTGCGAGAGATGTTTTGCTAGCTGAAGCAGCAGGTGCACATTACCATGTCTGTCACGTATCTACAAAAGAAAGTGTACGAGCTATAAGAGATGCTAAAAAGGCAGGAATTCATGTAACAGCAGAAGTGACACCGCATCATTTATTATTAACAGAAGATGATGTGCCTGGTGATGATGCAATTTATAAAATGAATCCACCTTTAAGAAGTAAAGCAGATCGAGCTGCACTAATCGAAGGATTATTAGATGGGACAATTGATTGTATTGCTACAGACCATGCGCCACATGCGAAAGAAGAAAAAGCACAACCAATGACAAAAGCGCCTTTCGGCATAGTTGGTAGTGAAACAGCATTTCCATTATTGTATACACACTTTGTAAAAAATGGTAACTGGTCATTGCAACAATTGGTTGACTATTTAACGATTAAACCATCTCAAGTATTTGATTTACCTTATGGAAGATTAGAAGAGGGCGGTTTAGCTGACCTTACTGCTATTAATTTAGAAGACGAGAAAGAGATTAGGGCAGAAGATTTTGCGTCAAAAGGGTCAAACACACCATTTATAGGTGAAAAAGTATACGGAACTCCAGTATTAACATTGGTAGAAGGTGAAGTTAAATTTAAGGAGGAAAAGTAATGTTGCAAAAACGCTATTTAGTTTTAGAAGATGGAACATATTATGAAGGTTATCCATTAGGATCGGACCATTTAACGAAAGGCGAAATAGTATTTAATACGGCTATGACTGGATATCAAGAAACGATATCAGATCCATCTTATACAGGGCAAATTATTACGTTTACTTATCCATTAATAGGAAACTACGGAATTAATCGAGATGATTTTGAATCTTTGATACCAACATTGAATGGTGTTGTTGTCAAAGAAGCAAGCACATATCCGAGTCATTTTCGCATGCAAAAAACATTCCACGAAGTGTTAAAAGATTATGATATCCCAGGTATTTCAGGTGTGGATACACGTAGTATTACTCGAAAAATTAGAAACTATGGCGTTTTAAAAGCAGCTTTTACAGATGACAAGGCAGATATTCCACAATTAATAGAAGAGTTGAAAGTAATTGAATTACCTAGAGATGAAGTGAAAACAGTGTCTACCAAAACACCATATGTTTCTACCGGTTATGATTTAAGTGTTGTACTTGTAGATTTTGGTAAAAAACAAAATATTGTGAGAGAACTTAATTTACGTGGTTGTAATGTTACAGTTGTACCTTATGATTCCACAGCAGAAGAAATTATTAGAATGTCACCAGATGGAGTCATGTTGTCTAATGGACCTGGTGATCCAGAAGAAGTCAAAGTTGCAATTAATATGATTAATGGTATTTTAGGAAAAATTCCTTTCTTTGGTATCTGTTTAGGCCATCAATTATTTGCACTTTCACAAGGCGCTACATCGTTTAAAATGAAATTTGGACATAGAGGGGCAAACCATCCTGTGAAAGATTTAAAGAGTGGGAAAATAGCATTAACTAGCCAAAATCATGGTTATGCGATCGATAAAGATTCATTAGCCAGTACACCTTTAGAAATAACACATATAGCGATTAATGACGGTACAGTTGAAGGTTTAAGACACCAATCATTACCTGCGTTTTCAGTACAATATCATCCTGAAGCAAGTCCTGGACCTACAGATTCAAATTATTTGTTTGATGAATTTATTAAAATGATGCATGACTTTAAAGAAAAGGAGATTTTGACAAATGCCTAAACGTAACGATATTAAAACGATTTTAGTTATAGGATCTGGACCCATTATTATAGGTCAAGCTGCAGAATTTGATTATGCGGGGACACAAGCATGCTTAGCATTACGAGAAGAAGGTTATCGCGTTATATTAGTAAATTCAAATCCAGCTACAATCATGACAGATAATGAAATTGCTGACAAAGTCTACATTGAACCTTTAACGCATGACTTTATTGCACGTATTATTCGTAAGGAACAACCTGATGCGTTGTTACCAACATTAGGTGGTCAAACAGGGCTTAATATGGCGATTCAATTACATGATAGCGGTGTATTAGAAGCGAACAATGTACAATTACTAGGTACTAAATTGGCTTCTATTCAACAAGCGGAAGATAGAGAATTATTTAGAGACTTAATGAATGAGCTAGATGTTCCAGTTCCAGAAAGCGATATCGTCAATACTCTAGAACAGGCGTTTGAATTTAAAGAAGCGGTAGGGTACCCATTAATTGTGAGACCGGCTTTCACGATGGGCGGTACTGGTGGTGGTATTTGCCATAATGATGAAGAGTTTAAACAAGTGGTAACGAATGGCTTACATTACAGTCCGGCAACACAATGCTTAATTGAAAAATCAATCGCAGGTTTTAAAGAGATTGAATATGAAGTGATGCGAGATAAAAATGATAATGCCATTGTTGTATGTAACATGGAAAATATAGACCCAGTCGGCATACATACTGGCGATTCAATTGTAGTAGCACCTAGTCAAACTTTATCAGATGTTGAATATCAAATGTTACGTGATGTGTCGTTAAAAGTTATTCGTGCTTTAGGCATTGAAGGTGGTTGTAATGTACAACTGGCATTAGACCCACACTCAATGAAATATTATATAATTGAAGTGAACCCACGTGTGTCACGTTCATCAGCTTTAGCTTCTAAGGCTACAGGCTATCCGATTGCAAAATTAGCTGCAAAAATAGCGATAGGTTTATCATTAGATGAAATGTTGAATCCAATTACTAAAACTTCTTATGCTGCATTTGAACCGACGTTGGACTATGTTATTTCAAAAATCCCACGTTTTCCTTTCGATAAATTTGAAAAGGGTGAACGTGTGCTCGGTACACAAATGAAAGCAACTGGTGAGGTAATGGCGATTGGCCGAACATATGAAGAGTCTTTATTAAAAGCAATTCGCTCACTCGAATATGGCGTGCATCATTTGGGATTACCAAATGGCGAAACATACGATTTAGATTATATAAAAGCGCGTATACAAGACCAAGATGATGAGCGCTTATTCTTTATAGGAGAAGCGATAAGAAGAGGTACATCTTTAGAAGAAATACACGAAATGACTAAGATTGATTACTTCTTCTTAAATAAATTCTTGCACATCATTGATATAGAACATGACTTAAAAGTACACAAAGGAGATCTAGATTATTTAAAATTTGCTAAGAGTTATGGGTTTAGTGATCGCGTTATTGCACATCGTTTTGATATGTCAGAATCAGAAGTTTATAACTTAAGAAAACAACATAATATTTCACCAGTATATAAAATGGTAGATACATGCGCAGCAGAATTTGAATCAGCTACACCATATTACTATGGCACGTATGAACAAGAAAATGAATCCATTATCACTGAAAAAGAAAAAATATTAGTCTTGGGATCAGGGCCAATAAGAATCGGTCAAGGTGTCGAATTTGATTATGCAACTGTGCATGCTGTGTGGGCTATTCAACAAGCTGGTTATGAAGCTATTATCGTCAATAATAACCCTGAAACAGTATCTACAGACTTTTCAATTTCAGACAAATTATATTTTGAGCCATTAACAGAAGAAGATGTCATGAATATTATAAATATTGAACAGCCAAAAGGTGTAGTAGTACAGTTTGGTGGTCAAACTGCGATTAATTTAGCAGATAAAATTGAAAAGTATGGTGTGAAAATTTTAGGAACGTCACTCGAAGATTTGAATCGTGCGGAAGATCGTAAAGAATTTGAGGCACTGTTACATAAAATTGATGTGCCTCAACCTAAAGGTAAGACAGCAACGTCAACTGATGAAGCGCTCAATAATGCACGTACAATCGGTTATCCTGTAGTAGTTAGACCTTCGTATGTATTAGGTGGACGTGCAATGGAAATCGTGTATAACGATGAAGAGTTAACCAATTATATGAATCAAGCAGTGAAAGCGAGTCCGGATCATCCTGTATTAGTTGATAGATATCTCACAGGTAAAGAAATTGAAGTCGATGCTATTTCTGATGGTGAAACGGTAATTATTCCAGGGATTATGGAACATATTGAACGCGCTGGTGTCCATTCAGGTGATTCGATTGCGGTATATCCTCCACAATCTTTGACACCAAATGAACTTAAAACATTAGAAGATTATACAATTCGCTTAGCGAAAGGGCTAAATATCATAGGTCTAATCAATATACAATTTGTCATTGCACATGATGGTGTTTATGTTTTAGAAGTGAATCCTCGTGCGAGTCGTACGGTTCCTTTCTTAAGTAAAATTACGCATATTCAAATGGCACAGTTGGCCATGCGCGCTATTGTAGGTGAGAAACTTAAGGATTTAGGTTATAACGAGGGCGTTCAACCATATAGTGAAGGTGTCTTTGTTAAAGCTCCGGTATTTAGCTTTAACAAATTGAAAAATGTAGATATTACCTTAGGACCTGAAATGAAATCAACTGGGGAAGTCATGGGGAAAGATTTAACCATGGAAAAAGCATTATATAAAGGTTTGACAGCAAGTGGTATGGAAGTAAAAGATTATGGTACGGTATTGATGACCGTAAGTGATAAAGACAAAGATGAAATTGTGAATATCGCGGCTCGCTTAAATGAAGTCGGCTATAAAATATTAGCTACGGAAGGTACTGCTAAAAAATTAGAAAATAACCATATCACTGCAGAAACTGTAGGTAAAATTGGTGGAGAAAACGATTTATTATCACGTATACAAACGAATGATGTTCAAATTGTGATCAATACGATGACAAAAGGGAAAGAAGTTGAACGTGATGGTTTTCAAATTAGACGTGCCTCTGTTGAAAATGGCGTACCGTGTCTAACTTCATTAGATACTGCAGAAGCATTAACATCCGTTATAGAAAGCATGACTTTCACGATGAAAAATATGTAAAATATAATTAAAAAACTGAAATAATTTTTATGCTTTAATGCAAAGAAATGTTATTGGCAATAGACGGCTGGGATAAAAATATTTTTATGAAATTTTTCTCTTAGTCGTCCTTGTCAGTATGAAAAAAATTCCAAAATATTATTGCTGTCATATGTCCATACACGCTTGGCAAATATAATAAAATAGCTATAGATGAGAGGCGATATATATGCAAAATAATCTACCTATCATTGCTTTAGATTTTGAATCAGCAGAAGCGGTTACACAATTTTTAAATCAATTTGATGAACCTTTATTTGTCAAAGTCGGAATGGAACTTTTTTATCAAACTGGGCCTTCATTAATCACTGATATTAAGAAACGTGGTCATAGCATATTCTTAGATTTAAAATTGCACGATATTCCTAACACTGTTGGTAAAGCAATGGAAGGCTTAAGCAAATTAGATGTCGATTTAGTAAATGTACACGCAGCTGGTGGTTCAGAAATGATGAAACGTGCTGTAGAAGGTATTAGAAAATATAACAGTAATATTAAAATTATTGCGGTTACACAATTAACGTCGACTACAGAAACAATGTTGCGTGATGAACAAAATATCCAAAGTACAATGGATGAAGCAGTGTTGAATTATGCTCGTCTAGCTCAATTATCAGGATTAGATGGCGTTGTATGTTCACCACTTGAAGCAAATTTAGTAAAACAGGAATTAGGTGAATCTTTCTTGAAAGTGACACCAGGCATCAGACCAGAAAACACTTCTTCAGATGATCAACAACGTATTACGACACCAGAAAAAGCAAGTGTTTTAGGCGCTACACACATTGTTGTAGGACGACCGATTACACAAAGTGAAAATCCGGTAACGAGTTATCAAAAAATTAAAGAAAGTTGGTTGAAATCACATGACTAAATCAATTGCACAAGCATTGTTAGATATAAAAGCTGTATCATTATCTCCCAATGATCCGTTTACTTGGAGTTCAGGTATTAAATCGCCAATATACTGTGATAATCGCATCACACTAGGTTTTCCTGATGTACGTACTCATATTAGAGATGGCCTGCAAGCATTGATTGAAACACATTTTAAAGATATTGAAGTTATATCAGGTACTGCAACAGCCGGGATTCCACATGCAGCATATGTCTCAGAAGTGATGAACTTACCGATGAATTATGTTAGATCAAAAAGCAAAAGTCATGGTAAACAGAATCAAATTGAAGGTGCATCAAGTGAAGGTAAAAATGTAGTAGTTATAGAAGATTTAATATCTACAGGTGGCTCTTCAATAACTGCAGTAGATGCACTAAAAGCTGCAGGTGCAAATGTATTAGGAGTAGTAGCAATCTTTACTTATGGTTTGAAAAAAGCAGATGACCAATTTGCACGAGCTGATATACCCTTCTATACATTA
The DNA here is from genome assembly GCF_002902235.1 of Staphylococcus ureilyticus. Lineage (GTDB taxonomy): Bacteria > Bacillota > Bacilli > Staphylococcales > Staphylococcaceae > Staphylococcus > Staphylococcus ureilyticus. Next base: position 11,833 of record NZ_PPRL01000029.1, on the reverse strand, counting down.
AGCAATTATAATGAACTAATTGAGGTTGCTAGAGAAAATGGAGAAATTTCTGAAAATGATATTACTACATTAGTTGATTGGAGAGATAACTTGTCATAAAATGTTAGATGGAGGGGATGTTATGACAAAAGACTCAAATGTAGCTTATAATCATTTTGCTCATTTAAATAAATTCCTCAAAAAATCAGAAGACTATAGAGCACAAACAACTTCAGAAGATGAAAATAAATGGTTGTTTAACGCTACAGAATCAAATATTTATAAAAAATCAAAATTAAATCTAAAGCAAAAAGGACATATTAAATAAACGATATATGTAAATATATTATGTGAATTTGAGACAACATTAAAAATTTATTTAATTAAATTGGTTAAAAAATGCTTAAAAGACTTTTATATATTGATAAAAGGTCTTTTAGGCATTTTTTAATATATAAATATATTTTGTTCATATTTAGTTCACAAAATAGGTTTTAAATAATGAGTATCATATGAAATTCCAAGATAGAAAGGAATGAATGAACTTGAATCAAAAAAAATTTGATATTGTTGCACTATTTTTACTCATTGGTGTGTTTATGGCAGCTTTAGACAACGGCATTATTAGTGCAGCGTTAACCACAATAAATCAATCTTTTGAAATTTCAGCACAAATGGGGTCATGGGGCATAACGATTTACACATTAGGTATGGCTGTAACTACACCTATAGCGGGTAAACTTGCTGATATGTATGGTCGTAAAAAAATATTTGTTATTGAAGTCATTTTATTTGGTTTAGGATCATTGTTAGTTGCTTTAAGTCCAAATTATACAATATTTATTATTGCACGATTAATTCAATCATTTGGTGGAGGCGGTTTATTTGTAATCGCTAGTTCACATATTATAGCTACTTACACCAAGGAAAAACAAGGTAGCATGCTTGGTGGGTTAGGTGCAATGAATGGTATTGCTTCCGTATTAGGACCAAATATAGGAAGTTTATTAATTAACGTAAGTGGAACATGGCATTGGCTATTCCTGATCAATGTGCCAGTGGCAGTAATGATTGTTATTTTTATGATTCTTAAAATGCCAGAAACACAAGAAAAAGTTAAAACTAAAATTGATAAGTACGCCATCATTATATTTTCATTTTCAACGTTGCTAATGATGTTTGCGATTAATAATATACAAACGAAAAATATTGCTAATAGTATACTTAGCTTTTCAGTAATTGGTTTATTTATATTGGCAATCATTGGATATGGTATTTTGATTTTAGTAGAATATAAAAGCGAAGCAACTGATATAGATGCATTCTTACCTTTCTATTTATTAAAAAAACCAGCTTTTTCAGTAGTATTGATTATGGGCGTTTTATCAGGGATGTTAATTGGTTCCATTATTTTCATTCCTTCCTTTGTCGAAAACGTATTGCATGTTAAAGCTGAGAACAGTGGCTATTGGATGACACCCTTAGCTTTAGCTTCAGGTGTTGGCGCGTCAATGGGTGGGAAGATTGTTGATAAAAAAGGGCCAATATTTGCATTAGTGATTGCGAGTATCATTAGCATCATTGGGTATGGAGGCTTAGCCTTTTTAACTTATTCAATTACGCCATTTTTAATATTTTCAATTATCGCAGGTTTAGGTTTTGGTTTTACTATTGGTGCACCAATGACTGTATTAGCAACTAGATCAGCACATTCAGATAAAAATAATAGTACTGTAATTGGAACATTATCCGTTTCTAGACAAGTCGGCATAACAATTGCACCGACTATGTTTACGACATTCATTCAATTCGGATATAGCCAAATGGGTAGTAAAATTAAAGAAAGTATAAATTCAGCCCATTTTGGTTTCAAAGATATACCCGTTTCGTTAATGAAAACGATGGAACATAATTCAGGCAATCTTACTAAAATATTAGAACAAGTAAATCAAATTTCTAATGATACATTAAGACATGCAATTACAAATGGCATTGAGGATGCTACACACCTTGCGTATATGCCTATATTTTTAACTGCAGTTATTGCAGCTTTTATTATTTTGCTACTTGTAACGCTCTTTAGTAAAGAATTTAAATAAAAATTTGATAAACTGGTGAAATCGTAAAGAAAGATTAAAAAGAATAATTGTAGGAAGTAACGTAAAAAAACAGCAACGCAGTATGGTAGACAAGGTTTTAATGTCTACTTTACTGCGTGTTTTGTTTAATATAATACTAAAATGATTAAAAAGTATCGTGATAAAGTTATGATATAAAATGGATTAACGAATCATAATTTTAATGATGATAAAGCCAATGAGTATCACTAAAGCAGCAATCAGTAATGGAATAATGTAATAAAACATGAAATACCTCCAATTATATTTGTATTTATTTTAACTATAAATATTTAAAAGTAAAGTGATTTTATGGTTTTAAGCCGTCAAAGCTTTCAATATTACACACTTTACAAATTAATGTTGCAAACTACATGAAGTGGTATATTGAAATGGGTTGTGTTACATTTGCAATTATACTATGTAACTGTAACAAATGTTATGTTTTCATTTATTTTGGTTTTAAATAGATTTGTGATTATAAAAAACAAATTTGTAAAATTAAAATGAGGCATGATTTGAATACACTTTTTTAGCTTACCTTATTTAATTTTATATTATCAAATGTAAGGGGATATGATATGAAACGTATGAAGCAACTTTTAAAAAACCATACTAAAAATATTATTGTATGCTTAATTGGCGCATTTGTAAGTGCGATTGCAGTAAATTCATTTATATTAGAGTCTAATTTAGGTGATGGGGGTACTGTAGGTATGTCATTAGCATTAAAATATGCCTTTGGTTTTTCACCAGCGATATCCTCGTTAATTATTAACACATTGGTCATTATTGTAGGCTGGCGTTTTTTAAGTACCAGAACAGCAGTATATACGTTTATTGCTAATACAGCGATTTCAATCTTTTTAGATTTAACTGAAAATTTTAAGACAGGTATTGATAATTTTGTAATAAATGCTTCGTTTGGTGGCGTTTTAGTAGGTGTAGGTATTGGATTAGTAATTGCTTCTGGTGGTGTGATAGGTGGGACATCAGTCATTGCTAAGATGCTAAATAAATATTTTGACATCAAAACATCGCAAGGTATTTTTGTTTTAGATGGATTAGTTGTCTTGTCTTTTTTATTTGTCTTACCTTTAGAAAACGTCTTATTTACTGTAATTATGATATTTATAACTGAACGTGCTACTGCATTCATTATAGAAGGATTCCATCCTAAAAAAGCAGTGACTGTGATATCAAGTAGAAATGAGATTATAAGTGATGAAATCAATAGCTTTACAGGTAGAGGTTCAACACTCTTAAAGGGTAAAGGCGGTTATGGTAAACATGAAACAAGCATGTTGTATGTTGTAGTTCCACAATCACAAGTAACTAGAGTTAAAAAACTTGTAAATGAGGTAGATGAAAATGCCTTTTTAGTCATTCATGATGTGAGAGATGTATTAGGTAATGGATTTATAAATTTATCTTAATGATAGATTGGCAAAGGAGCACTTCATATGACGTGTTGCTAATTGTAAATTTTATTCGTTCGATTTTTTTAAGCATTTGTTTTATTCTAGAACTAAGATGTTTTAAGGAGGCAGTTAAATGGCAATTCCCAAAATAACGACATTTCTAATGTTCAATGGACAAGCAGAAGAAGCAATCAATTTATATGTAGATGCATTTGAAGATGCAGAAATATTAGCGATGGTCAAATATGAAGAAGATGATAAAGAACCCACTGGTGCCGTACAACATGCTATCTTTCGCTTAAAAGATCAAGTTTTTATGGCGATTGATAATATGAATGGTGTCGATGTAGACATGAATCCAGCAATGTCCTTATATGTCACTGTAGATAGTCCGTTAGAAATGGAAAGATTATTCAGTAAATTGAAAAGTGGTGGGGCAATTTTAATGCCTAAAACGGAAATGCCACCATTCAGAGAATTTACATGGATTGTAGATAGATTTGGTGTTAATTTTCAGCTTGCATTACCAGATAAAAAATAAATATTAAAAAGGCTAAGATAAAGTATCATGCACGTGTTACATGTGCTGCTTACTCATAATCTTAGCCTTGTTTTTTAGATTGAAGCATGTTACTAACGCTTTAAAGTATTTAGTGCTATCATGTCACCTTCATTTTTTGAATGTGATCGTAATCAGGTGTAGCATAGAGTGTTTTTTGGTGATCATATGTTACAAATCCTGGTTTTGCGCCAGAAGGTTTGTGAACGTGTCTAATTTCAGTGTAATCAACTGGTATTTGACCAGAATTACCAGCTTTTGAAAAATAACCGGCTAGCATAGCCGCTTCTTTAATAGTATTTTCACTTGGCGCATCATTTAAGATAACCACATGAGACCCTGGGATCTCTTTCGTATGAAACCAAAGATGCTGTTTGCTGGCTTTTTTATTCGTTAAATAATCATTTTGTTTATTATTTTTTCCTACAAGTATGGTATCTCCATCAGTTGAAACATACGTTTGCAATTGAATGGTCGGTTTCTTTTTCTTATTTTTTTGCTTCCGCTGTTTCATATAACCTTGTTCAGCAAGCTCTTCTCTAATATCATCAATGTCATCCACAGATATATGTGCGAGTTGTTGTTCTATATTTTCAAAATATGTGATGTTTTCTTTTGTTAAATCGATTTGTCGTGTTAATTCATGTGCACGTGTTTTCAATTTATTATATTTTTTATAATACATTTGAGCGTTTGTAGCTGGTGATTTTGTTGTATCTAAGGGAATGGTTACTTCCTGACCATCATAATAATTGGTAGTCGTCAGATACTTATCACCTTGTTTAATTCTATAAATATTTGCAGTGATTAATTCACCGTATAATTGCTGTATTTCTTTATCCTTAGTGCCTTCTTGTTCGTCGATTAATTTACTGAGTTTATTTTGATATTTATGCAGTTGTTGCTGTACAAATTTGACTAAATCATTTGCACGTTGTTTAACGCGTTCTCTTTCTCCTCTAGCATCGTAATATCTATCTAATAAATCATGTAGAGAATCATATTCAACCATATCATCGTAAAATTGATTTAAGTGCATAAAATAGAAATCTTCTTTTCCTGTTTCATGATTCTTATGAAATACAGGAGTAGGTAATTCCATTGTCTCATTCATAACTGAATTAAATGCCTCTGGTAACGTGTCGGTCGTCATAAATTGTTTACGATTGACAATTTCATTCGTAATTAAAGGACTAAAGCCTTCAAATTGATTTAGCAGTTGCCTAGCGATTTTTCCACTATTGAAATCGATGAATTTTAAAACTTCTGTACCCGTAATACTATATGGATTAGTTTTATTTTGGGTAGGGGGCGCTTCATATTGAAACCCAGGCATAACTGTACGATATTGATTTGTATTTGGAGTTAAATGTTTAAAACCTTCAATAATCTTGCGTTGATCATCTACTAACATTAAATTACTGTGTTTACCCATTATTTCTAAAATAACTGTGCGGTATGTGGTATCACCGATTTCATCTTTACTGTGAATATCTATTTCTACACGTCTATCGTTTCCGATTTGTCTTATAGCTTTAATGAAACCACCCTCTAAATGTTTACGGAATACTCTTGCAAACATTGGTGGTTCAAATGGATTATCATATTTTTTATTCGTTAAATGCATTCTAGCAAAACTAGGATGGATCGAGAGTAGAAGTTGATGGTTTTTACGATTTTGACGTATTACCATGATGATTGTATCGTTTTCAGGTTGATTGATTTTATGAATCCTACCATCAACGAGAAATTGTAAAGATTCTACCATTTTTCGTGTAAATAAACCATCGTATGCCATTACTATCAGCCACCTTATTTTTAGTCATTCATCATATTGTAACATGGTGAAAAGATTTGGTCATGAGCAAAGTTTGTTTGAACGTATGCTATACAACCAAACGCTCATTATGGTATCATAGTTTAATAATAGAAGAATAGCTTAGAGAGGTAGTAAGGCATGGATAATGAGAAAGGTTTGTTGATTGTACTTTCTGGACCATCTGGTGTAGGAAAAGGTACAGTTAGAAAAAAAATATTTGATGACCCAACCACATCTTATAAATATTCTATCTCGATGACGACACGTAATATGCGTGAAGGTGAAGTCGATGGTGTAGATTATTTCTTCAAAACAAAGGCAGAGTTTGAAGCGTTAATTAAACAAGATCAATTTATAGAATATGCAGAATATGTGGGGAATTATTACGGTACACCAGTGCAATACGTAAAAGATACTATGGACCAAGGACATGATGTATTTTTAGAAATTGAAGTTGAAGGTGCCAAACAGGTTCGAAAGAAATTCCCTGATGCATTATTTATTTTTCTAGCTCCACCAAGTTTAGATCATTTACGTGAGCGCTTAGTAGGGCGTGGTACTGAGTCAGACGAAAAAATTCAAAGCAGAGTACTTGAAGCTCGTAAAGAAGTTGAAATGATGAATTTATACGATTATGTTGTCGTTAACGATGAAGTAGAATTAGCTAAGCAACGTATTCAATCCATTGTTGAAGCTGAGCATTTGAAAAGGGAAAGAATTGAAGCAAAATATAGAAAAATGATATTGGAGGCAAAAAAATAATGTTATATCCACCATTAAATGATTTAACATCTAAAATCACATCAAAATATTTAATCGCTACAACTGCAGCTAAACGTGCACGTGAGTTGGACGAGCATCCAAATAGTACACTATTAAACAAATATAATTCAGAAAAAGCAGTGGGAAAAGCTTTGGAAGAAATAGCTGGCGGCGAAGTTTATCCTGAAACTACAAAATAACACTTTCTAAGCGAATATTAAATCATATAATTTTATATTTTTGAAAAGTACACCAGGTTAATGATGTGCACTTCAAAAGTCAGACGCATGTGATGACTTTGAGGTTTCATAGCCAAGGTGTGCTTTTTTAATTTGGGCAATAATTTGTGTATAATAAGCAGTAATCATATTTATATTTAAAGCAATGAAGCTAAAATAAGATATTGCATAAAATAATTCATTGGCTGAGTAACATAAAATAATTCATTGGCTGAGTAACATAAAATACATTGTGTAGTTATTTGTACGACCTTGATACAGAATTAAAACATTTATTTATATTTAGGTATATTTAAAATTTCAAAATATAAACTACAAAATTAAACAATTAATAGAAAGATATTAACGATTTGGAGGAAAACTACGATGAAAAATATTTTACTTGCTGTCACTGGTGGTATCGCTGCGTATAAAGCAATAGATTTAACGAGTAAACTCACACAGGCTGATTATAACGTGAGAGTGATGTTAACAGATCATGCACAAGAGTTTGTAACTCCTTTAGCTTTTCAGGCTATTGGTAGAAATCCTGTTTATACGAGTACTTTTAGAGAACACAATCCAGAAGAAATTCAGCATGTTGCTTTAGGAGATTGGGCAGATGCGATTGTTGTAGCACCGGCAACTGCAAATACCATCGCTAAACTAGCAAATGGTATTGCTGATGACATGGTTACATCAACATTATTAGCTACAGAAACACCCAAATTTATCGCTCCTGCAATGAATGTACATATGTATGAGAACAAAAGAACGCAACATAACTTAGCAACATTAAGTTCAGACGGTTATTATTTCTTAGAACCTGGTGAAGGATTCCTAGCTTGTGGTTATGTAGCAAAAGGAAGAATGGAAGAGCCTTTACAAATTGTAGAAAGATTAAATCAGTATTTTAAAAACAACACGTCAGCGACAAAAAACAGTAGATTTAACGGTATGCAAGCATTGGTGACAGCAGGTCCAACCATAGAAGAGTTAGACCCTGTTCGTTATTTATCCAACCGCTCATCAGGTAAAATGGGATATGCACTCGCAGAATCTTTAGCTCAAAGAGGGGCGACCGTGACACTTATATCTGGTCCAACTCATCTTACACCACCTAAGAATGTAGAAGTTATACAAGTAGAAAGTGCACAACAGATGTTTGAAGCGGTTAAAACGCGATTCGATAAGATGGATATTGTCTTTAAATCTGCTGCGGTATCAGATTATGCTCCAACAGAATTATTAGAACATAAACTTAAAAAACGACAAGGTGATTTGACTGTTACTTTTAAACGCACACCCGATATTTTAAAATACTTGGGTGAGCATAAAGATAAACAATTTTTAGTTGGTTTTGCAGCAGAAACACAAAATATTGAATCATATGCTCAAAAAAAACTAAAAAGTAAAAACGCAGATGTCATCATAGCGAATAATGTTGGCGATCGTACCATTGGGTTTAGCTCTGATGATAATGCATATACTATGTACTATAAAAACGGTGAAACAATATCATTAGGGAAACATAAAAAAGTCATATTAGCGGAGCATATATTAGACAGTTTAGAAACAAGGTGGAAATAAAATGATAGCAAAAGTAATCGTAGATATACCATCTAAAAGTGTTGACTTTACGTTTGATTATTTAATTCCACAAAAATTTCAAGCGATGGTTGAAGTTGGTATGCGCGTGATTGTACCTTTTGGACCGAGAACGATTCAAGGTTATGTTATGGACATCACTCAGCAAACCGACACTAGTATGGACATATCAAAATTAAAAGCAATAAAAGAAATACAAGATATTAAACCTGAATTAACGAAAGAATTAATACAACTTGCAGATTGGTATCATACGTATTTTGTTACAAAACGAATTTCTATGTTAGAGGTTATGCTTCCAAGCGCAATCAAAGCCAAGTATACTAAAGTATTTGTAGTTAAAGATACTGAAGCCATACCAGAAAAATTGTTGAAACGATTTGATTCGGAAGGACATTATGCATATAAAGAAGCACAAAAAAATGAAGACTTAACGCTCATCGCACCATTTTTAAAGCAAGGTGCAATTCTTGAAGATACGATTTTGTCTCAAAGTTTAAAGAAAAAGAAACAACGCGCAGTGCGCATTGTCGAAGGCTTTAATGATGATACAGTATTAGAATCTTTGGAAAAATCAAAAAAGCAATATGAATTATATGCTTATTTAATTGATGAAAATCATCACGTAGTTTTTTTAAAACAATTGGAAGAAATGGGTTTTTCAAAATCTAGCATTGAGACGTTAGTCCGTAAAGGCTTTATTGAGAAATATGATACAACTGTAGAGCGAGATCCTTTTGCAACACGGGTATTTGAACAAGATCAAAAGCAGCAACTTACGCAAGAACAACAAGATGCATATGATGCGATACTCGAGACGATTAATAAAGGTGAACAACGTATATTTTTATTACATGGCGTAACGGGTTCTGGTAAGACGGAAGTTTACTTGCAAACTATAGAAAATGTACTCAATCAAGGTAAACAAGCGATGATGTTAGTGCCAGAAATTGCACTCACTCCTCAAATGGTATTAAGATTTAAACGAAGATTTGGAGACGAAGTAGCAGTTTTACACTCAGGATTATCTAAAGGGGAACGTTATGATGAATGGCAAAAAATTAGAGATGGAAAAGCGAGTGTGAGTGTAGGAGCTCGCTCAAGTGTATTTGCCCCTTTCAAAGATTTAGGTATGATCATTATTGATGAAGAACATGAGTCTTCCTATAAACAAGAGGATTATCCTAGATACCATGCTAGAGATATTGCACAATGGCGCAGTCAATATCATCATTGCCCTTTAGTATTAGGCAGTGCTACACCAAGTTTAGAGACATATGCACGTGCAACTAAAGGTGTTTATGAACTATTATCATTACCTCATAGAGTGAATCAGCAAGCTTTGCCAGACGTGAATATCGTAGATATGCGTGCTGAACTTGCTTCTGGCAATCGTTCTATGTTTTCAGAAGATTTGCGTAGTGCGATTCAAGAGCGTTTAGATAAAAAAGAACAAGTTGTTTTATTTTTAAATAGACGTGGATATGCGTCATTTATGTTGTGTCGAGATTGTGGCCATGTCCCTCAATGTCCTAACTGTGATATTTCTCTCACATATCATAAGTCTACGGATCAATTGAAATGCCATTATTGTGGTCATCAAGAAGTACCACCTAATAAGTGTCCCAACTGTGAAAGTGAACATATCAGACAGGTAGGCACAGGTACACAAAGAGTTGAAGAACTATTACAAGAAAATTTTCAGGAAGCGAAGATTATTCGTATGGATGTTGATACCACTTCTCGAAAAGGTGCACACGAACAATTATTAGATGACTTTGGTTCAGGTAAAGGGGATATTTTACTAGGGACACAAATGATAGCGAAAGGTTTGGACTTTCCAAATATTACTTTGGTTGGCGTATTAAATGCTGATACGATGTTAAACTTGCCTGACTTTAGAGCTAGTGAGCGTACATATCAATTGTTGACGCAAGTTTCAGGACGTGCAGGCCGTCATGAAAAAGAGGGACAGGTGATTATACAAACATATAATCCTGATCATTATGCTATTAAAGATGTTCAAGATAATGACTATTATTCCTTTTTCGAAAAAGAAATGAATTATAGAAAGTTAGGTAAATATCCACCATATTTCTTTTTAATTAATTTTACGATTGCGCATAATAATATGAAAAAAGTAATGGAAGCTTCTAAACATATACACAAAATATTGTTACAGCATTTATCAGATAAGGCATTAGTTCTAGGCCCTTCTCCAGCAGCTTTATCACGGATTAATAATGAATATCGCTTCCAAATATTAATAAAATATAAAAGCGAACCTTCATTGCACGAAGCATTAAAGTATTTAGATGATTTTTATCATGATCAGTATTTAAAAGACAAATTATCACTGAAGATAGACATCAATCCACAAATGATGATGTAGGTTGTTGTTGTAAATGGATTAATTGCAGTGTATAAAAGGGGAGTCTTAAAATCAGTATTTTATTGGTTTTAAGGCTCTCTTTTTATTGAATATTAAATATTAATGGTTGAATATGAATGATAGATATAGTAAATTTATTTGCTCACATTTTTTTAAAGGAGTACTAGATATGGAGATGAGAATTGCAAATAAAAATGATATTGAAACAATTATAAAATTAAGAAAAGAACAATTACTTGATCAAGGCATGCATGGTACTGAAGATATTGACGATAATATGAGAGCATATTTTAAAGATGTTTTCGATAAAGGAAACATCTACCAAGTATTTATGATAGATAATCATCAAGTTGTAGCAACAGGAGCTGTTGTCTTCCAACAGATACCACCTGCATATGATAATCATTATGGTGTAGAAGGTTATATTACTAATGTTTATACAACTAAATTATATAGAGGATTAGGTTTGAGTAAACAAATTCTAGAAGAGCTTTTATTAAAGTGTAAAACAGAACAGGTGAATATCGTTAATTTAAAAGCTTCTACTCAAGCAGAGCCATTATATTCTAAAATTGGTTTTATAAAAAATGTATCATCCATGACCATTGAGTTAGCAAATAGTGAAGCGAAACAGTAATAGATATAAAGCTAATTATTATTATATCGTTTATTTAGTTTAGCGTTTTGGATGTTTCTAAATAAACTAAATTTTAATATAAGGTATAAATTTAAGGTTTATTTTATTGAAGAAATAATAAAGTAATGTCTTGCTATAGTTAAAATAAATCTAAATATAAAATGAAAAAGTAGGAGTAAGAAGAATGTCATTCAGCTAGTATTTATTTCTTTTTACTTCTACTTTTTAATTAATTCATATTATAAAATATTAAAAAGAATATAAACTGATTAATAGAAATGCTTTCGCATTATAATTTACAATGATAACATAATATTAATT
>NZ_PPRL01000028.1 GCF_002902235.1 Staphylococcus ureilyticus | reverse complement strand
CGAATAAAAGTTTGTTATAATATATGAGTATTACATTGTTAAAAGTACCTTTATAAATAATTTTCAAAAATAGTAAAAATCATACATAAGAAAACGCTTTCCATCTGCATTTTGCATGAAATTTTTCTCGAAAAAAGGTATAATATATAGATGAGTTTAAAAGGAATGGAGTGATTGATTTGGTTGAAGAAGTAATTGTTGATGGAGACATTACTTTAGGGCAATTTCTAAAGACAGAAGGTATTATTGAATCTGGTGGTCAAGCGAAATGGTTCCTGCAAGATTTTGAAGTAATGATCAATGGTGAGCGCGAAATACGTCGTGGTAAAAAATTAAACCATCAAGATAACATCGTTATACCAGAAGTCGGTTCATTTTTGATTATACATCAAGGTGAAGAATGAAACTAAAGACACTCCAGCTAGACAATTATCGTAACTATGAGTCAATTACCCTAAATTGTCACCCTGAAGTCAATATATTGATTGGTGAAAATGCGCAAGGGAAGACTAATTTATTAGAATCTATTTATACATTAGCATTAGCCAAAAGTCACAGAACATCAAATGATAAAGAACTCATACGTTTTGATCGAGACTATGCTAAAATAGAGGGTGAACTCAGTTATAGATATGGAGAAATGCCTTTAACGATGTTTATAACTAAAAAGGGTAAACAGGTTAAAATCAATCACTTAGAACAAAGTAGGCTAACACAGTATATAGGCCACTTAAACGTTGTCTTGTTTGCACCTGAAGATTTAAACATTGTCAAAGGGGCACCTCAAATAAGACGTAGATTTATAGATATGGAACTTGGACAAATTTCAGCTGTTTACTTAAACGATTTGTCTCAATATCAAAGAATTTTAAAACAAAAGAATAATTATTTGAAGCAATTGCAATATGGTCAAAAGACTGATAGCACTATGCTTGACGTCTTAAACCAACAATTTGCAGCATATGCACTCAAAGTTACATTAAGACGTGAACATTTTATTAAAGAACTAGAATCATTAGCCAAACCTATTCATTCTGGTATTACGGATGAGAATGAAACACTGTCATTAAAGTACCTTCCTAGTATCAAATTAGATGCTGAAGAAAAAAGTGAGACGGAACGCTTAGAGGAAGTCTTAACTTTACTAGATGATAACAAAGAGCGTGAAAAAGATAGAGGTGTCTGTTTGTTTGGCCCTCACAGAGATGATTTAGGTTTCAACGTAAATGGCATGGATGCTCAAACTTACGGTTCGCAAGGACAGCAAAGAACGACGGCGTTATCAATCAAACTTGCAGAAATTGAACTGATGAATATTGAAGTAGGCGAGTACCCCATTTTATTGCTAGATGATGTGTTAAGTGAATTAGATGATTCACGTCAGTCTCATTTATTGAGCACAATTCAACATAAAGTACAAACATTTGTGACGACAACATCGGTTGATGGCATTGATCATGAAATTATGAAAAACGCTAAACTTTATCGCATTAATAATGGCGAAATTATAAAGTAACGGAAAGTGAAGGTGGAAGCATTGTCAGATGTGAACAACACGGAAGATTATGGTGCTGGTCAGATTCAGGTATTAGAAGGTCTAGAAGCGGTTCGTAAAAGACCAGGTATGTATATAGGCTCAACTTCAGAAAGAGGGCTGCATCACTTAGTTTGGGAAATTGTTGATAACAGTATTGACGAAGCACTTGCTGGTTATGCTGACCAAATCGAGGTTATTATTGAAGAAGATAATTGGATAAAAGTAACAGATAACGGCCGTGGTATCCCTGTTGGTATACAAGAGAAAATGGGACGTCCTGCCGTTGAGGTTATTCTAACTGTACTACATGCCGGTGGTAAATTCGGTGGAGGCGGTTATAAAGTCTCTGGTGGTCTCCATGGTGTGGGATCTTCTGTTGTAAATGCTTTATCGGAAGATTTGGAAGTATATGTATATAAAGATGAAAATATATATCACCAAGCATACAAAAAAGGTATCCCTCAGTTTGATTTGAAAATCATTGGTAAAACCGATGAGAGTACTGGTTCTACTGGTACTGCGATTCGTTTCAAAGCTGATCCTGAGATATTCACTGAAACAACAACATACAATTATGAAGTATTACAACAACGTATCAGAGAACTAGCATTTTTAAATAAAGGTATTTCAATTACTTTAAGAGATGAAAGAGAAGAAGAGGTTCGTGAAGATACGTATCACTATGAAGGTGGTATAAAATCTTACGTTGAAATGTTAAATGAAAATAAAGAACCTATTCATGAAGAACCGATTTATGTGCATCAATCCAAAGATGATATTGAAGTTGAAATAGCGCTTCAATACAATAAAGGTTATGCTACGAATCTTTTAACATACGCAAATAATATACACACTTATGAAGGTGGGACTCATGAAGAAGGCTTTAAACGAGCGCTCTCACGTGTGTTAAATAGCTATGGTCTTAACAGTAAAATTATGAAGGAAGATAAAGAAAGACTTTCAGGTGAAGATACACGTGAAGGTTTAACAGCTATTGTTTCAATCAAACATGGTGATCCACAATTCGAAGGACAAACTAAAACGAAATTAGGTAATTCCGAAGTACGTCAAGTTGTTGATCGTATATTCTCTGAGTTATTCGAACGCTTTTTATATGAAAATCCACAAGTAGGTCGAACAATCGTAGAAAAAGGAATTATGGCTTCACAAGCACGTCTTGCAGCTAAAAAAGCGCGTGAAGTGACACGTCGTAAATCCGCATTAGAAGTTTCTAGTTTACCAGGAAAACTGGCTGATTGTTCTAGTAAAGACCCTTCTCGTAGTGAAATTTTCATCGTCGAAGGTGACTCTGCCGGGGGGTCTACAAAATCTGGACGTGACTCAGAAACGCAAGCCATCTTACCTTTACGTGGTAAGATATTGAACGTTGAAAAAGCACGTTTAGATAGAATTTTAAATAATAATGAAATACGTTCTATGATTACTGCTTTTGGTACTGGTATTGGTGGAGAATTTGATTTAAGTAAGGCACGCTATCACAAGATTATCCTTATGACAGATGCCGATGTTGATGGTGCACATATTAGAACATTATTATTAACATTCTTCTATCGTTTTATGAGACCGTTAATTGAAGCGGGCTATGTTTATATTGCACAGCCACCATTATTCAAGTTGACACAAGGTAAACAGAAATACTATGTGTTTAACGAACGTGAACTAGAAAAACTTAAAGCTCAATTAGATCCAAGTCCAAAATGGTCTATTGCACGTTACAAAGGTCTTGGTGAAATGAATGCTGACCAATTATGGGAAACTACTATGAATCCTGAAAACAGAGCTATGTTACAAGTATCATTGGAGGATGCGATTGAAGCTGACCAAGTTTTTGAAATGTTAATGGGCGATGTTGTTGAGAACCGTAGACAGTTTATTGAAGATAATGCAGTCTATGCAAACTTAGATTTCTAAGACAATGAACTGAATTTTTGAAGGAGGATATCTTGATGGCTGAATTACCTGAATCAAGAATAAATGAACGAAATATAACGAATGAGATGCGTGAATCGTTCCTAGATTATGCGATGAGCGTTATCGTTTCACGTGCGCTACCAGATGTTAGAGATGGTTTAAAACCAGTACATCGACGTATATTATACGGCTTACACGAACAAGGCATGACACCTGATAAATCATATAAGAAATCTGCGCGTATTGTTGGGGACGTTATGGGTAAATATCACCCTCACGGTGACTCCTCGATTTACGAAGCTATGGTTAGAATGGCGCAGGACTTCAGCTATCGATATCCTTTAATTGATGGCCAAGGTAACTTTGGTTCTATGGATGGTGATGGAGCAGCGGCGATGCGTTATACAGAAGCGCGTATGTCTAAAATCACACTCGAAATGTTGAGAGATATTAACAAAGATACGATTGATTTTGTTGATAACTATGACGGCAATGAAAGAGAGCCGGCAGTCTTACCATCAAGATTTCCAAATTTACTCGTAAATGGTGCATCAGGTATCGCAGTAGGTATGGCTACTAATATACCGCCACATAACTTGACTGAAGTGATTAATGGTGTATTAAGTTTAAGTCATAATCCAGACATTACGATTTCAGAATTAATGGAAGATGTCCAAGGGCCAGACTTCCCTACAGCAGGGATTATTCTTGGTAGAAGTGGCATACGCCGTGCATTTGAAACTGGACGCGGTTCAGTTCAAATGAGAGCAAGAGCTGAAATTGAAGAACGTGGCGGCGGTCGTCAACGTATTGTTGTTACTGAGGTTCCGTACCAAGTAAATAAAGCACGCATGATTGAAAAAATTGCCGAATTGGCACGTGATAAAAAAATTGACGGCATTACAGATTTACGTGACGAAACAAGTTTACGTACTGGTGTACGTGTTGTGATTGATATACGTAAAGATGCCAACGCTAGTGTTGTATTAAATAACTTATATAAACAAACACCATTACAAACATCATTTGGTGTTAATATGATTGCTTTAGTTGATGGTAGACCGAGATTGATTAACCTCAAAGAAGCATTAGTTGAATATCTTGAACATCAAAAGATAGTCGTAAGAAGAAGAACGGAATACAACTTGAAAAAGGCACAAGACCGTGCACATATTTTAGAAGGATTAAGAATCGCATTAGACCACATTGATGAAATTATTCGTGTGATTCGTGAATCTGAAACAGATAAAGTTGCAATGGCAAGCTTGCAAGAACAATTTAAACTTACTGAACGACAAGCGCAAGCCATCCTTGATATGCGATTAAGACGTTTAACAGGTTTAGAAAGAGATAAAATTGAATCTGAATATAATGAATTAATTGCATATATAGAAGAATTAAAAGCGATTCTTGCAGACGAAGAAAAACTATTACAACTTGTTCGTGATGAGTTAATTGATGTTCGTGAACGCTATGGAGACGAACGTAAAACAGAAATTCAAATGGGCGGTCTCGACCACATTGAAGACGAAGACCTAATACCAGAAGAACAAATCGTCATTACATTAAGTCACAATAACTATATTAAACGCCTACCCGTTTCAACATATAGAGCGCAACATCGTGGTGGTCGTGGTGTACAAGGTATGCAGACCTTAGAAGAAGATTTTGTAAGTCAACTTGTTACGTTGAGTACGCATGATCATGTCTTATTCTTCACGAATAAAGGTAGAGTATATAAACTTAAAGGATATGAAGTGCCGGAACTCTCCCGTCAGTCTAAAGGTATACCAGTAGTCAATGCGATTGAACTAGATAATGATGAAACAATTAGTACAATGATCGCCGTCAAAGATTTAGAAAGCGAAGAAGATTACTTAGTATTTGCAACGTTAAATGGTATCGTTAAACGTTCATCATTACGTAACTTCTCACATATTAACAAAAATGGTAAGATTGCGATTGGTTTCAAAGAAGATGACGAATTGATAGCTGTGCGTTTAACAGATGGTGAAGATGATATATTAATCGGTACAGCTCACGGTTCTTTAATCCGCTTTAATGAGTCTGCATTACGTCCTTTAGGTCGTACAGCTGCCGGTGTTAAAGGTATTACATTAAGAGAAGGCGACAAAGTCGTCGGATTAGATGTTACTAAAGCAGAAACAGATGATGAAATTCTAGTTGTGACTGAAAATGGTTATGGTAAGCGTACGCCAGTTAGCGAATATCGTTTATCTAACCGTGGTGGTAAAGGTATTAAGACTGCTACGATTACAGAACGTAACGGTCAAGTGGTATGTATCACATCCGTTGAAGGTAAAGAAGACTTGATGATTGTTACAAATGCCGGTGTAATTATCCGCATAGGCGTTGAAGATATTTCACAAAATGGACGTGCAGCTCAAGGTGTGAGATTGATGAAATTAAACGATGATCAATTTGTTTCTACTGTTGCTAAAGTAGATGAAGAAGAAAAAGAAGCTGAAGAAATTGAACTACAAGAAGCAGATAATGAACAAATTGAAGGCGCTACAAGTGACAATCAACAATCAGAATCTGTAGTATCAGATGAACTATCAGAAGGCATTGTGCATACCGAAGTTGAAGAAGATTCAGATGAAGATGGTCGTCAAGAAGTGAGAAAAGACTTTATGGACCGTATCAATGAAGATATTGATAATAGTGATAATGAAGAAACTGAAAACGAAGACGACGAATAATCTCAATTTTTAGCAGTAAACCAATAGCTGTATTCAAAATTGAAACATTTAAATACACAAGTGAGTTTGGGACATAAATCCCCATTCTCAAAATATAAGAGGGTCAATCCTTAATATGGATTGACCCTCTTTATATTTAAAGTCTGACGATTGACTGTACATGCTTGCCTAGGGTATGGTGCGAGCCTATAGTCTCTCACTCATAAGATTCCCTCGGGTGTCAGCACATTACAAAATCGGTACAATTTATATTTTGTTATTCCAAAAAGCCTTTACGTATAATTTAATCAGCACTATTAAATTAACGAGTGGCATATATATAAAGATTATAACTTGACTCAACATATACTACTAATAGAAACTTAAGATCAGTATCCACAAATGATATGTCACGATATGTGAATGAAATCGTTGAAACAATCCCTGAAAATGTATTCGATGCATTTAAACATCACGTAGTGCAACATCATATCACCCCAATTGAAAAAGGCAATTTCTATATGATTTCAATAGAAATTGCCTTTTCATTTGTCTAAGCATTTTATGTCTCAGATACATTTTATTTTGGTTTTAAAAATTTTTATCACCGATGTTGATTTAACTTTCCAATGCTTTCATAGCATATGGAATTTCACTAATTAAATGGGAAGGTGGGACTACATACATTTTGTTTGATAGTTCTTCACCGATATAACTATGTGTATAAGTGGCACTCGTAACCGCTTCTTTCGTGTCGTCGAATTGACCTACAAAACTTGTAATCATACCAGCAAGTGTATCACCCATGCCACCTGTTGCCATCGCAGGCGTGCCGATTGGCAGTTTGTAATCCTCATCTTTGAAATAGATTTCAGTGCCATGCATTTTTAATACAATTGTTGCTCCAATTCTATCAGCAGCTTCGCGATTACGTTCATATGTTTGTTCTTCTATTGCGATACCACTTAAACGTTCCCACTCTTTTTGATGTGGTGTGAAAATAACATTGCAAGTTGGAATATCTGGTTTTAATTTACTAAATATAGTAATAGCATCTCCATCCACTATAAGCGTTTGATGTGGTTGAATGTTTTGTAATAAGAACGTGATAGCATTATTTCCTTTGAAATCACATCCTAATCCAGGACCAATTAAGATACAATCTGTATTTTCAATCATTTTAGTGAGCATTTTAGTATCGTTGATATCAATCACCATTGCTTCAGGGCAACGTGAGTGTAGTGCTGCATGATTTGTTGGATGTGTAGCTACTGTAATTAAGCCACTACCACTATAGACACAAGCGCGTGCAGCAAGCATGATTGCCCCACCTAGATTCGCATTTCCTCCAATTAAAAGAATTTTGCCATAATCACCTTTATGCGTTTCATCTTTACGTTTTGGAATGCTTACTGATGAAATTGTTTCCAACATTGAAACCCCCTTTAATTCTATTAGTTATTTCAACTTTTAATTTGTATATTTGATCATTATTTTGTTGATTTGTAATTTTGTGCTTTCTGAGAAAAATTGTGTGTTTATAAGCATTATGAAAGCTTTTCTCTGTTGCTATTTTTAATTTATTTTTTAAATACAATAGAAAATATTATACCTGGTTTGCATTTTAGTCAATAGGTAAAAGCATTAAGAATTTGTTTATTTTTAGAAATAATAAATTTGCCATCTTTATCTTAGTAAAATACTAATTTAATACCATGTTACGGATATGGATGAACCTATTGTTCTTAAAAATATGGAAGCGTATACTCTAATTAATTGAAAATCATCAGAAGTAAGGAGATGGGGAAATGACATTACAGCTTAATGGTGAAAATTTAACAATAAATGCAATTAAAGATTTTTTATATCAAAGTGATAATGTAAAAGTAACAGAGGATACTTATGAACGTGTAAAACAGAGCCGTGTAACAGTAGAAAAGATTATAGATGATAAAGAAACAATTTATGGTATAACGACTGGATTTGGTTTATTCAGTGATGTACGTATTGATGAGGGAGAATACAATCAATTACAAGTCAATTTAATTCGTTCACATGCATGTGGTATCGGGAAACCTTTTTCACAAGATGTCGCGTTAGTGATGATGGTTTTACGTCTAAACACATTGTTAAAAGGTCATTCTGGTGTGACAATCGATTTAGTAGATCAAATCATATATTTTATTAACAACAGAATTATTCCAGTCATTCCACAACAAGGGTCTCTTGGTGCATCGGGTGACTTAGCACCACTTTCACATTTAGCTTTGGCGTTGATTGGAGAAGGTAATGTCTATTATAAAGGTGAAGAAGAAGACAGTCGGTATGTCTTAAATTTATTAAATCGTGAACCTTTGAGCTTACAGGCTAAAGAAGGTCTAGCTTTAATTAATGGTACGCAAGCTATGACTGCACAAGGTGTAATTAATTATATAGAAGCGGAAGATATTGGTTACCAAGCAGAGTGGATTGCTGCATTAACACATCAAGCTTTAAATGGCATTACGGATGCATATCATGAAAAAGTGCATCGCGCTCGAAATTTTCCAGAACAGATAGATGTTGCTTCACGCATGTTAGACTGGCTCGAAGGTTCTAAATTAACAACGACACAAGGAGAAATTCGCGTTCAAGATGCATATACATTACGCTGTATTCCACAAATACATGGCGCAAGCTTCCAGGTGTTTAATTATGTAAAAGAAAAGCTTGAATTTGAAATGAATGCGGCGAACGACAATCCATTAATATTTGATGAAGATGATGAAACATTGGTTATTTCTGGAGGGAATTTCCATGGCCAACCGATTGCATTTGCATTAGATTTCTTAAAGTTAGGGGTAAGTGAATTAGCTAATGTTTCGGAAAGACGTTTAGAGAGATTAGTAAATCCACAATTAAACAATGGTTTGCCAGCATTTTTAAGTCCTCAACCGGGTTTACAGAGTGGCGCGATGATTATGCAATATGCAGCTGCAAGTCTTGTTTCGGAAAATAAAACACTCGCACACCCTGCTAGTGTGGATTCTATTCCATCATCAGCTAATCAAGAAGACCATGTTTCTATGGGGACAATTGCTTCACGCCATGGCTACCAAATGATTGAAAATGCACGTCGTGTGTTAGCAATAGAAGCAATTATCGCACTTCAAGCAGTAGAATATAAAGATGTCGAAAAATTATCACCTAAAACTTATGAAAAATATCAAGCTTTACGAAAAGTTGTACCATCTATCACTGAAGATCGCCAATTTCATAAAGATATAGAAGCTGTTTCACAGTATTTATTAGATCAAGCTTATACTAATTAAGTTGAGTGAATTTTTAATGAACATTCAGCGATTGCATATTCTTGGCCTTGAAAAGTAATAGGTTATTTGCTATATTAAAATCAAGTAAATAAAGCTATTGTTCGTAGGATAAGTAGTGTTGCACTTCTGGTTTCAGAGAGCTTGTGGTTAGTGAGAACAAGTAATCAGGGTCAATGTGAATCTACCTACTATATGAGAACAATCGGGTTTAACCGTTATTTTGGTGAAAGTGCAGTCTCTTTTGACTGTTAAATAGGGTGGCAACGCGTAAAGACCACGTCCCTTGTACAGGGATGTGGTCTTTTTTGTGTTCTATTCTTAAAAAATAGAAATTGAAAGGATGGAAAGTGACATGTTAGACATTAAACTATTTCGTAATGACCCAGAGTTTTTAAAAGACAAAGTTGCAAAACGTGGTATGGATACAAAAGTAGTAGATGATGTATTATCACTTGATGACAAACGCCGTGAATTAATTCGTAAAGCTGAGGAAATGAAAGCTGAACGTAACAAAGTAAGCGGTGAAATTGCTGAAAAAAAACGCAATAAAGAAAATGCAGATGATGTAATCGCAGAAATGAGAAAATTAGGTGATGACATCAAATTGTTAGACAATGATTTAAATGATGTGGATAAAGAATTAGAAGACTTATTATCTCGCATTCCAAATACAATTCATGATGATGTACCTGAAGGCGATTCTGATGAAGATAATGTCGAATTAAAGCGTTGGGGCACACCAAGGGAATTTGATTTTGATGAAAAAGCACATTGGGATCTAGTAGAGTCATTGCAAATGGCTAATTTTGAACGAGGCGCAAAAGTCGCAGGAGCAAGATTCGTGTTCTTAACTGGCGAAGGTGCACAGTTGGAAAGAGCATTAATGAATTATATGGTTACAAAACATACGACGCAACATGGTTACACAGAAATGATGGTACCACAATTAGTAAATGCTGATTCAATGTATGGTACTGGCCAATTACCAAAATTTGAAGAAGATTTATTCAAAATTGAAAAAGAAGGATTATATACAATTCCAACAGCAGAAGTACCATTAACAAATTATTATCGCAATGAAATTATTGGTCCGGATGTCTTACCTGCTAAATTTACTGCGCAATCAGCGTGTTATCGTAGTGAAGCGGGCTCAGCTGGTAGAGATACAAGAGGATTAATCCGATTACATCAATTCGATAAAGTAGAGATCGTACGTTTTGAAAAACCAGAAGATTCTTGGCAAGCGTTAGAGGAAATGACAGAACATGCAGAAGCAATTTTAGAAGAGTTAGGCTTACCGTATCGTAGAGTTATTTTATGTACAGGTGACATAGGCTTTGGCTCAAGCAAAACGTATGACTTAGAAGTATGGTTACCAAGCTATAATGAGTACAAAGAAATTAGCTCTTGTTCAAATATTACTGATTTCCAAGCACGTCGTTCTAATATTCGTTTTAAACGTGAGAAAACAGCAAAACCAGAATTAGTGCACACATTGAATGGAAGTGGTTTAGCAGTAGGTCGTACATTTGCTGCAATCGTAGAAAACTATCAAAATGAAGATGGTTCAGTCACTATTCCAGATGCATTAGTACCATATATGGGTGGTAAAACAGTGATACACCCAGTTAAAGAAAAATAGAATTCGTTTAAATGAATTCATCAGCGATATTTGAGATAGTTTAAATATTAAACTTTCGAAATAGTGGTTACAAGTTAATACTGAAGTGCAAGTAGAGGTTGAGATAAATGAATGTCTCAACCTCTCATTTTATATGAATAATGAATTATAAGGCTTTTGATCTATTAAATGGCTTAATATTTTTAAAGAAAAGAAAGGGTAGGGGAGGTGTTAAATATCCCAGTTTTCAGTTTTTTAAATTTGTAAAATGACTTATTTTATTCAAATGATAAGGGGTGAGTCTAAAATAATAACACAATATTCCGAAATCTAAAATGTTAATTTAATAAGATTTTTAGACATCGGTAAGCCTTAGGTCATACATACCTCAGTCTAAAGATATTGAATATGTCTTTTGCTTTGTATTAAACTAGTTCTATTATTTTTATAAAATGTTTGGGAGGTGGCATGATGACAACACATCTAACTTTTAAGCAAGGTGTAAAAGAATGTGTACCGACTTTGTTAGGTTATGCTGGTGTTGGTCTTTCCTTTGGTATTGTTGCAGTGGCTTCAGGTTTCAATTTGATTGAAATTATTTTATTATGTTTACTTATTTATGCAGGCGCAGCACAATTCATTATTTGTGCATTAGTCATTGCTGGAACTCCAATTTCTGCAATTGTCTTAACGACATTTATTGTGAATTCTAGGATGTTTTTATTAAGTATGACCTTAGCACCAAGTTATAAAGGATATGGGTTTTGGAATCGTATAGCCATGTCTTCTCTGATTACAGATGAAACATTTGGTGTCGCTATTACACCACATCTAAAAGGTGAAAAAATCAATGATCGTTGGCTACATGGATTAAATATCACTGCATATTTATTTTGGACATTTGCAAGTGTTGTTGGTGCTATTTTTGGTAAATACATAACGAATCCCGATGCATTTGGGTTAGATTTTGCTATTACTGCAATGTTTATATTCCTAGCTGTTTCACAATTCGATGCTATTAAGCAGTCACAAGTTAAAACATATTTAGTATTAATTGTTTGTGTAATTTTGTTAATGCTTATTTTAAGTTTCTTTATGCCTTCATACGTAGCAATCAT
Source organism: Staphylococcus ureilyticus (assembly GCF_002902235.1). Classification (GTDB taxonomy): domain Bacteria; phylum Bacillota; class Bacilli; order Staphylococcales; family Staphylococcaceae; genus Staphylococcus; species Staphylococcus ureilyticus. The sequence continues at coordinate 9,649 of NZ_PPRL01000028.1, read as the reverse complement.
CATAGCGTCGACAATTATTGCGGGATTAGGGGTGGTGATCGATAAATGACAACGACATTACATATGTTATTAATTATTGTTTTATGCGGTGTGGTAACGTGGTTGACACGTATTATACCGTTTATATTAATTACAAAAATCAAACTATCTGAGAGAGTCGTAAAGTGGCTTTCTTTCATTCCCATTACATTATTTACTGCATTGATTGTAGACGGCGTACTAGAACAACATGAAGGCTCAATGGTTTATAGTGTTAATTTGCCGTTTTTAGTAACGATGCTTCCAACAATAATCATTGCCATTATTACAAGGAGTTTAACGATTACGATTGTCAGTGGTATTTTAATAATGGCAATTTTAAGATGGATATTTTAAATATATTATTGAAGTGGCTCACATTATCCGTTAGAATAGCAATAATTAGAAAATTTTGATAATTTTAATAAAATACTTGTTAAATAAAATACTTGTTAAAATGGATATTTGATTTATGCATAGCTTTTTACAATTAAAATTAAATCTTATTTCGAGAAGCAGAGGGATTTGGCCCAATGAAGCTTCAGCAACCGACTTTAATAAGCACGGTGCTAATACCAACGATTCGCTCGAATAATAAGTATTGTAACTTCTTACTTATTATAAATAGGTGAGAAGTTTTTTTACTAAGTAGGAGGTAAATGATGACAAATTATACGGTTGATACATTAGAATTGGGACCATTTACAACTGAATCAGGTGAAACGATTTTAAATTTAAAATTACGTTATGAACATGTTGGATATGAAGGACAGCCACTTGTGCTTGTATGCCATGCACTGACTGGTAATCATTTGACCTATGGTACGGATGACAATCCTGGTTGGTGGAGAGAGATTATAGATGGGGGATACATGCCTATACATGATTATCAATTTTTAACATTTAACGTGATCGGTAGTCCGTATGGTTCCAGTTCGCCATTTACAGATGCTGATTTTCCTAAGCATTTAACATTGCGTGATATTGTCAATGCAATCGAATTAGGTATTCAAACATTAGGGTTTGATCGAATTAGTATTTTAATCGGTGGGTCTTTAGGAGGTATGCAAGCGCTGGAATTATTGTATAATCATAAATTTGAAGTAGATAAAGCAGTCATTTTAGCTGCAACAGATAAGACATCCTCATATAGTCGTGCATTTAATGAAATTGCGAGACAGGCGATTCGATTAGATCATGGTGAAGGTATGAGTATCGCAAGACAACTTGGTTTCTTAACGTATCGTTCTTCTAAAAGTTACGATAGACGATTTACACCAGACCAAGTTGTAAACTACCAGAAGCATCAGGGAAATAAGTTCAAAAAGCACTTTGATCCATTGAGTTATTTAACCCTGCTAGACGTCTTAGATAGCCACGATATAGATAGAGATCGTACTGATGTAGATGAAGTGTTTGGACGTCTAGATACTAAAGTTATGACTATGGGCTTTACGGATGATTTATTATATCCAGACGATTTAGTATATGCTACAGGTGCGCGATTTAAATATCATAAGCATTGCTTTGTGCCAGATAATGTAGGACATGATGGTTTCTTACTGAACTTTAACGATTGGGCGCCCAATTTGTATCACTTTTTAAAAGTTTCCAAGTTCAAAAGAAAATGACGATATGCTACATTTTAGTTCGTTTTGTATTATAAGACGTCTGGGATAGTTATTTTATACTTAAATGAAAGTGGAAATAACTGTGTTCCTATGACGTCTTATTTTTATGGTGAGTAAAATATGAAATTTGAAGTTGGTATTAACGAGGAGATGTAATTTAAAAAGGCGCTCATTTTCAGATTTTGTCGCTGATATTGAACTTCTGACAAAAAGAATTGTCAATAATTGTATAAAAGTTTTAAAGAGGTTAAAATAATAAACATAGACAAAAATTGTATAGGAGTGGCGAATTTGTTTTCTAAAATACATACTAAAGCCACTATACTTAGTGTAATCACGTTAATTATAGTAGCTTTAGCTTTACATATATTACCGCTACTTGGACTCGTGTTGAGTTTATTTGCAACAATTCCAGGTATTATTTTATGGCATAAATCTGTAGAATCTTTTGGCTTAACGGCAGTCATTACAGTTGTGCTAACTACGTTATTAGGTAATATATTCGTGTTAAGTATCATGATCCTCTTGTTCGTAGTGAGTGTTGTAGTGGGTCAATTATTAAAAGAACGTACATCAAAAGAACGTATACTTTATATAACAACAACGTTTATTAGTATCATTGCATTAATTGCATTTATGGTGTTACAAGCATTTAAAAAAATACCAAGTGCTACATCATTAATCAAACCGATTAAAGAACAGATGTATAACATAATTTCTAGCGCTTCAGTCAACGCGGATTATAAACAAATGTTTGAAGAGACTTTCCGCCAATCAGCAGTGCAACTACCAAGTTATATGATTGTTGGTGTATTTCTACTTATATTAATCAATTTAATTATCACTTTTCCAATCTTGCGTAAATTCAAAATCGCTACACCCATATTTAAACCATTATATGCTTGGCAAATGAAGCGTTCTGTCTTATGGATGTATGTTATTGTATTAATTTGTGTTATGTTTTCAACGCAACCAAGTGCGTTTCAAACCATCGTCTTAAACTTTGAAATTGTGTTATCATTATGTATGTACATTCAGGGGTTAAGTGTGATTCACTTTTTCGGAAAAGCGAAATCAATGCCGCCAGCACTTACTGTGTTATTAATGGTGATAGGGACAATTTTAATGCCATTAACACATATTGTGAGTCTCCTGGGATTTGTAGATTTATGTATCAATTTAAAACGTATCATTAAAAAATGATTTGAGGTGGAAAAATGAACCGTCAATCCACTAAAAAAGCGTTGATTTTACCATTTATTATTATGGTGCTTACAGTGATAGCGCTTGTCGTCGTTTGGTTTATTTTTAACCAATTGATTGCAGGTATAGCTACTGTTGTATTACTCATCATAATCGTAGGGACAGTACTGATGGTAAGACAAGCTTTACAAAAATTGGATAACTATGTAGATAATCTGAGTGGAAAAATCTCAGCAAGCAGTAATACTGCTATTAAAAGGTTACCTATTGGGATGATTATCTTAGATGAAAATGAAAACATAGAGTGGATGAACCAATTTATGTCGGATCGTCTAGATCGAAATGTCATTTCTGATCCAGTCAATGAAGTATATCCTAATATATTAAAACAGTTAGAAAAAACACAAGAAGTGGAAATTCAAGAAAATGAATATCACTATCGTGTAAGATATTCAGAAAAAGAACATGTATTGTATTTCTTCGACATTACTGAAGAAATACATACACAAGAGTTATATGAAGCATCTAAACCAATTATTGCAACACTATTTTTAGATAACTATGATGAAATTACGCAAAATATGAATGATACACAACGTTCAGAAATTAACTCTATGGTTACGCGCGTCATAAGTAGATGGGCAACAGAATATGACATTTATTTCAAACGTTATAGTTCAGATCAATTTGTTGCTTATTTAAACCAACGCATTCTAAATGAAGTTGAAGCATCTAATTTTAGTATACTGAGTCAATTACGCGAAAAAAGTGTGGGTTACCGTGCGCAATTGACATTAAGTATTGGTGTAGGTGAAGGTTCAGAGAACTTAATCGATTTAGGTGAATTATCTCAATCTGGACTTGATTTAGCACTAGGCCGTGGTGGTGACCAAGTTGCAATTAAGCATATGAACGGAAATGTGCGTTTCTATGGCGGTAAGACTGACCCCATGGAAAAACGTACACGTGTAAGAGCACGTGTTATCTCTCATGCATTAAAAGATATTTTAATGGAAGGCGACAAAGTCATCATTATGGGACATACGCGTCCAGACTTAGATGCTATAGGCGCAGCCATTGGTGTCTCAAGGTTTGCTATGATGAACAACTTAGATGCTTATATTGTGTTAAATGATTCAGATATTGATCCGACGCTGCGTCGTGTGATGAATGCAGTCGATGAAAAGCCTGAACTAAAAGAGCGTTTTATCACATCTGATGAAGCATGGGATGTCATGACGTCTAAGACAACTTTAGTAGTTGTAGATACGCATAAACCTGAAATGGTTATCGACGAAAACATATTAAACAAGGCAAATCGTAAAGTTGTGATTGATCATCATAGACGTGGTGAAAGCTTTATCTCTAGCCCATTACTTGTTTATATGGAACCATATGCAAGTTCAACTGCAGAGCTAGTGACTGAATTGCTAGAATACCAACCAACAGAACAACGATTAACACGTTTAGAGTCGACAATTATGTTTGCAGGTATTATTGTAGATACACGTAATTTCACATTACGTACAGGTTCAAGAACATTTGATGCGGCAAGTTATTTACGTGCACATGGTGCAGATACAATATTAACGCAACATTTCTTGAAAGATGATTTAGATACGTACATTAATCGTACTGAATTAATCCAAACAGTGAAACTTCAAGAGAACGGTGTCGCAATTGCACATGGTTCGAACGAAAAAATCTATCATCCTGTAACAGTTGCACAAGCAGCTGATGAACTGTTAAGTTTAGATGGTGTAGAAGCTTCGTATGTAGTTGCTAGAAGAGAAGATAATCTAGTCGGTATGTCTGCTCGATCACTCGGTGCAGTTAACGTTCAATTGACAATGGAAGCACTTGGTGGCGGTGGTCATTTAACTAATGCAGCTACACAATTAAAAGATGTCACTGTTGATGAAGCAATAGAACAATTACAACAAGCTATAACAGAACAAATGAGTAGGAGTGAAAATTCATGAAAGTAATATTCACACAAGATGTTAAAGGTAAAGGTAAAAAAGGCGAAGTTAAAGATGTACCTGTAGGCTATGCAAACAATTTCTTATTGAAGAAAAATTATGCAGTAGAAGCTACTCCAGGTAATTTAAAACAGCTTGAAAAGAAAAATGAAGCTGCAGAAGCGGAACGCCAACAAGAAATTGAAGATGCTAAAAAATTAAAAGAAACATTAAGTCATATTGAAGTTGAAGTATCTGCTAAAACAGGTGATGCTGGAAAATTATTCGGTTCAGTTAGTACAAAACAAATCGCGCAAGCATTACAACAACAACATGATATTAAAATAGACAAGCGTAAAATGGATTTACCAAACGGTATACATGCATTGGGTTACACAAATGTACCAGTTAAATTAGATAAAGAAGTAGAAGGTACAATTCGTGTACACACAGTTGAACAATAAAAACGGATTGAGATATGAGGTGTAATCATAATGGATGGAATGTATGAACAAAATCAAATGCCCCACAGTAATGAGGCTGAACAATCTGTCTTAGGTGCCATTATCATAGATCCGGAATTGATAAACAGAACTCAGGAAGTCTTACTTCCTGAGTCCTTTTATAGAGGCGCACATCAACACATCTTTAGAGCCATGATGAACCTCAACGAAGATAATAAAGATATTGACGTGGTTACAATTATGGATCAACTGTCGTATGAAGGACGACTGAATGAAGCGGGTGGCCCACAATATCTAGCAGAATTATCTAGTAATGTACCGACAACTCGAAATATTCAATATTATACAGATATCGTATTTAAGCATGCGACAAAACGTAAGTTGATACAAACTGCCGATAGCATTGCTAACGATGGTTATAATGATGAATTAGAATTAGATACAATATTGAACGATGCAGAACGTCGAATATTAGAATTGTCATCTACACGTGAAAGCGATGGATTTAAAGATATTAGAGATGTACTTGGAGAAGTGTATGAGAATGCAGAATTACTTGATCAAAATAGTGGTCAAACACCTGGTATCCCAACTGGTTATCGAGATCTAGATCAGATGACCGCGGGCTTTAACCGTAATGATCTAATCATTCTGGCTGCCAGACCATCAGTAGGTAAGACTGCCTTCGCACTTAATATTGCACAAAAAGTTGCTACGCATGAAGACCATTTCTCAGTCGGTATATTCTCGCTAGAAATGGGTGCGGATCAACTAGCAACACGTATGATTTGTAGTTCTGGTAACGTAGATTCGAACCGTTTAAGAACGGGTATGATGACAGAAGAAGACTGGAATCGCTTTACAATTGCAGTAGGTAAATTATCTAGAACAAAGATATTTATTGATGATACACCAGGTATTCGAATTACAGATATTCGCTCAAAATGCCGTCGTTTAAAACAAGAACACGGTTTAGACATGGTAGTGATTGATTATCTGCAATTAATCTCAGGTAGTGGTTCAAGATTCTCAGATAACCGACAACAAGAAGTATCAGAGATTTCTCGTACATTAAAAGCGATTGCCAGAGAAATGGAATGTCCAGTCATTGCACTAAGTCAGTTGTCACGTGGCGTAGAGCAACGTCAAGACAAACGACCAATGATGAGTGACATTCGTGAATCAGGATCAATCGAGCAAGATGCTGATATCGTCGCATTCTTATATCGTGATGATTACTATAATCGTGGCGAAGATGAAGACGATGATGATGGAGATACGAACTTTGAACCACAAACAAATGATGATAATGGTGAGATTGAAATTATAATAGCGAAGCAACGTAATGGTCCAACAGGTACTGTTAAATTACACTTTATGAAGCAGTATAATAAATTTACTGATATCGATTATGCACATGCAGACATGGGTTAAAAAAAAGAATAAAATTTATTTTTTTCGTACGATTTGTAAATATGTTTATTTATCGTACGGTTTTTGTTTGCATTTGGTTCTTTCTTTTTTAATGAAGTATGTGTTGTAATTAAATGGATATCGCTTTGAAAACCTTGATGACACTATGTTTAAGATGTGTAATTGCATTTTTAAACATTTAATGAAATTCGAGAAAATGTAAAAAACCAATGTTCGATTTTTGTTTGCATTATTAGTGTGGTATTGGTAGAATACTTAATGGTTAATTGAGAAAAACTTGGAGGTGCTCATATGTCATCAATCGTAGTTGTTGGGACACAATGGGGAGACGAAGGTAAAGGTAAAATCACAGACTTTTTAGCAGAACAAGCAGATGTTATTGCACGTTTTTCAGGCGGTAACAATGCAGGCCACACAATTAAATTTGGTGGCGAAACATATAAATTGCACTTAGTACCATCTGGTATTTTCTATAAAGAAAAATTAGCAGTCATTGGTAACGGTGTCGTTGTCGATCCAGTAGCACTATTAAAAGAATTAGACGCTTTAAATGAAAGAGGTATTTCAACAGATAATTTACGTATTTCAAACCGTGCGCAAGTTATTTTACCTTATCATATTAAACAAGATGAATATGAAGAAGAACGTCGTGGAGATAATAAAATCGGTACTACGAAAAAAGGTATCGGTCCAGCTTATGTAGATAAAGCACAACGTATTGGTATTCGTGTTGCAGATTTATTAGATAAAGAAACGTTTGAAAAATTATTAAAAGAAAATATTGAATACAAATCAGCATATTTCAAAGGTATGTTTGATAAAGCATGTCCTTCATTTGAAGAAATCTTTGAAACTTATTACGCAGCAGGCCAACGTTTAGCAGAGTTCGTTACGGATACTGCAAAAGTATTGGACGATGCATTTGTAGCAGAAGAAAAAGTATTATTTGAAGGTGCTCAAGGCGTTATGTTAGATATCGACCACGGTACATACCCATTCGTTACGTCAAGTAACCCAGTTGCAGGTAATGTCACTGTCGGTGGTGGTGTTGGTCCAACATACGTATCTAAAGTCATTGGCGTATGTAAAGCTTATACATCACGTGTCGGTGATGGCCCATTCCCAACAGAACTATTTGATGATGATGGACACCACATCCGTGAAATTGGCCGTGAGTACGGTACAACTACTGGACGTCCACGTCGTGTAGGTTGGTTCGATTCAGTTGTATTACGTCACTCTCGTCGTGCGAGTGGTATTACTGATTTATCAATCAACTCTATCGATGTCTTAACAGGCCTTAAAGAAGTGAAGATTTGTACGGCGTATGAATTGGACGGTAAAGAAATTACTGAATATCCAGCGAATTTAAAAGACTTACAACGTTGTAAGCCAATCTTTGAAACATTACCTGGTTGGACAGAAGATGTTACAGGTTGTCGCTCATTAGATGAGCTGCCAGACAATGCACGTAGATATTTAGAACGTATCTCTGAATTATGTGACGTTCAAATTTCAATCTTCTCTGTAGGACCAGATCGTAATCAAACAAACTTATTAAAATCATTATGGTAAGCCGTTTACCTATAAAAACTGATTTATAAATTTAAAAAGTAAAATGTTGAAATGAAAAAACACCTTGTTGATGTAGCCTAATATGGCCATCTTTACAAGGTGTTTTTTATTTATATATTTGAATGTGTTACATATTGATCACGAAAATTTAGAATGTGATCGACTGCTAACTGATAACCTGTTTTATTACTAGATTGTATAGATTTAACTTTTCTGATATTACGTTGATAGTTCGGTATATCATCTAGCATGTCTAAGACAATTTGTTTTAACTCTCGGGACGTTATATTTTCTAGTTGTAACTGACGACCAACAAGTAGTTTTTCGATTTGGCGAGCCACAACGGGTTGATCTGCACTTTGAGGAAAAGCTAACATAGGTACTTCCATCAACATCGCTTCATTCGTACTATTCATACCCGCGTGTGTTAAAAATAGTGACGTATGTTGCAATAATTCTGTTTGTGGAACAACATGTGCAACCGTAAAATTAGATGGTATCGCATTAAAATCTTCAAGTTGATTATCATGACCAATGGATACAACAAATGAAGCGTCGATATTTGCAAATGCTTCATAGCAGAGATTGAAAAATTCAATATTTTGATTAAATACCGTTCCAAGAGAAATATAGACGACTGGTCGTGTGGTATCAATGTTGTCCATAAAGCCAGAATCTTTAGGTTCCAGTATGGAAGGACCAACAAACTTGTAATATTCAGGATCAAAGGCGTCATAACCAACTTGGAAACCTTTCATTACATAAGTGATATTAATATTTCCCGGGTTATTCATAACTTCAAAACGAGAAGGAATGGTTACATCATATGTTGATTCAACATGGGCTTTTAAATTATTAAAGGTTTCATCAGCGTGTTGAATTTCTTCTTTGCTCACAGTAGAAGTTAAATGATTAATAAATGTTTCAAAAGATGTCTTTGTATGAGCAAATGAAGATACAGATGAAATCGATGGTAAATTCAATTTTTGCGCTAATATATAGCCACAACTAAACATAGAATCATGAATCATATAATCAAAATGCTCATTTTCAGTTTCTCTTAAAATTTGTGGCACAATGATATCTACAGTTTTTAATAAGCCATTGATAACATTGAACAAATGATGATTTTCATGATCAGTGAATGCTGTCATAATCGCTTCTGTAGGTAGCGTTCTAATTTCAGCACCAGTATCTTTCAATTTATCTTTATATATATCGCTAGCGTAATAAACAACTTCTTCGCCGCGATCAACTAATGCTTTAACAACTGCAATTGTTGGGTTTACATGTCCAGCAGAACCTGGATTAACAAATAATATTTTTGCCAATATTGCGCCTCCTTATTTAAACTAATTATAAT
>NZ_PPRL01000027.1:22098-55284 GCF_002902235.1 Staphylococcus ureilyticus | reverse complement strand
TAAACATGATTTCATAACAGTTAGGCACAATTATATTTCCAAAGTGTTATAAAATGAAACTTTATTACATTTTTGTTTTTTAAATACAATGATCATTTATGAAAAACTAAGTTTAATTTTATAAAAAATCACTACTTTAATATCATTTAAGTTTTTAATTTATTTTATAATGTTTTACACATTATAGAAAGTATCATGCTATAATTCAAACTAATAAAAAATGAATTTTTCTATTGAAATGATAAGGAGCGTGTATACTTGGATAAATCAGAAAGACTACTTTATATTTTCACTCGTCTATTTAACGGAAAAAATTAAGCAAAGAAGAACTTGCACAACAATTAAACGTTAATGTAAGGTCCATACAACGAGATTTTAGTGATATAAATAACTTTTTATATGAAGACCATGAATGGGAAGGGCTAAATGCAAGGATTGTTTATGAAAATAATATAGGCCGACATCGCATTAGTATAGATCGCTATAAATTTAAAAATAATCGGTTACTTAACTTGCTATTTAGGATGAAAAATTTCACACCTCACATTCATATCGATACCTACAATTTAATTAGAGGGCTAAACAGTAATTCGAATCTAGCTGAAAAATTTTTATCTAATACATTACTTAATCAATTTACAATCAATCACGAATTAACAGAATCAACACTTATTTATAAAATTCAACTTGCTATACAAAACAAACAGATTATATTGCTAAATGATGTTGACAATCAAACGTATAAAGTCGTACCGGTATACACAAGATATTTCAAAAATAAATATTGGATTACTTATATATATCAACACGAAATTTTTACACAAGATTTAAACTCAATACATGATATCGAGCAATATGATGAAGCATTTGATGAAAACATCTTTCTGCAAGTTCCAACAGTCATCATGAAATTTCTCCCTTCCATATGGGAACAAATTCAACGGCAATTTATAGTACTAAATTCACAAAATAATGAAGCATTTATTGAAGCAGAACTCATAATCTCAAAAAACGAATGCCTAAATTTAGCATATGAATATCCACAAGAAATCATTTTATTAAAACCAGATCATTATGTAGAAGATTTTAAAAATCAAATCAAATCATTATTCAAGCATTATCATATTTAACTACATATTAAAGGTAACTTTCATATCATTTGAAATGAAAGTTACCTTTTTAGTCAGTTCAATTTTACTAACGCGGTAATGCTTCTTTATATTGAATAGCTTTAAGCTTTCTTATAAAATCTGAATTCCCTAGCTCTCGCTCTTTCTTTTGTTGCTGATTCCACTTATAATAATCTATTTTATTCAATGACTCTTTCTTTTTTAAACGTCTAATATGCTCTTTATAACTCAATACATTACATGCTGTAATATGTCTATTCTGTTTAGATGAAAGCACAAACAAATTGTCAACAAGATATTGATGTAAATCACTATTAGTAAAATTTTTAAAGATTGAAATAAAGAGTTCTTCTTCACTAACAATATAAATTCGACGCTTATCATCATTTATAATTTTTAGTAAGAGTTCAAAATTCATAACTTGTGACGGTAGATAATGGTTAAATGTTAAAAAATCTTTTGGTATACCTGCTGTATGACCAGTTTGATATGGAAAGAAATTCATAACCATCACTCTATTGGGATTAATATTGAATTGCTTCAAAATGGATCCGTTACTATATATATATTTCTTAAACCAACAATGATGATCTATATAAGGAATAAATACCTTATGACCGTTTAAATTCAATTTACCTTGTATGTCTTGCAATATTCTATTACGGTAATGTACTACCATATCATCTGGTAAGGTAGGATCATTAATTATAAAATCATTTTCCGCCTTTTTTTTCAATATTACAATATCTGCTCTTTCAGGATTTCCAAAATACGGTCTTGCTATGGCTGGACTTAATTCTGCTTCATTTTGGACAATTCGTTGTCTATGCTTATTGATTTTTACTTTTCCATTTGCAAAATCAATCAACTTTTTAAATCTTGGTATGTTACTAAAATCTTCACCAAAATTTCTTTTTAAATATGCTAAATCTTGAGGGTGTAGAAAAGCAGTCATGTCATGTCTTTCTCTGATTTCATTTAAAGTTTCTAAATCATAAATAGAGTTATATTGATCCAAGTATTCTTGCCAAAATTCATTTATTTCTTTTAAATATTCACTCATCACTTATAACCTCCTATTTATGCTAAGTTTAATTAAGTACATAGACAGTTAGTGTCCATATTGAAATAACAAGCAATTTTACTAAAAAATTTTTAACTGGTTTACAATGCTTAATAAATGGCTAATTTTACAAGTAACTATGCACTTAAAACAAAACATTATATTAAATTATAAAAATAAACAATTTTTTCAAATGCTTCAAAGCCACACCTTCTCTTACCCAAAAGATAACATATTTAAAATAAAAAAACCGTAAGCTAACATGATAAATTAGCCTACGGTTTAAAATTTTTGTATTTTCTTAAGATAACTGTCTTTATCTTTTAATTTCAACCATTTCGAAAGCTTCTATTATGTCGCCTTCTTTTAGGTCGTTATATTTTTCAATCGTGATACCACATTCATAGCCTTGAGCTACTTCTTTTGCATCGTCTTTATAACGTTTTAATGTGTCCAGTTCACCTTCAAATTGGACGATACCATCTCTGATAACACGGACACCCGCATTTCTCGTAATCTTACCATCTGTGACATAACTACCAGCTATTGTACCCACTTTTGAAACTTTAAATGTTTGACGCACTTCTGCTTGGCCAATCACTTGTTCTTCATATTCTGGATCTAGTAAGCCTTTCATTGCAGCTTCTATTTCTTCAATAACACTATAAATAACACGGTGTAATCTCATATCTACACCTTCTGTTTCGGCTGCACGTTTGGCACCAGTATCCGGTCTTACGTTAAAGCCGATGATGATACCATTTGACGCATTCGCTAAAGTTACATCAGATTCATTAATCGCACCTACTGCAGTATGAATTATGCGAACATTAACGCCTTCTACTTCAATTTTCATTAGTGAAGCTGCAAGTGCTTCGACAGAACCTTGAACATCACCTTTAATAATGACATTTAAATCTTTCATTTCACCTTGTTTCATTTGTTCAAATAAATTATCTAGTGAAACGCTCTTACTTTCTTGACGTTGTTGTAAAACATTAGCTTCATGACGTGCTTCACCAATACGTCTTGCTTGTTTCTCATCTTTAAACACAACAAAACGATCCCCAGCTTGTGGTACATCATGAATACCTGTGATTTCAACAGGCGTAGACGGTTCTGCAGATTTAATTCTTTGTCCTAAATCATTAACCATCGCACGAATTCTACCATACGTATTACCAACAACCAAAGCATCTCCAACATGCAGTGTACCATTTTGCACTAGAAGTGATGCAGATGGACCACGTGACTTATCTAATTCTGCTTCTATCACTGTACCTACTGCTTTTTTAGAAGGATTTGCTTTTAGTTCTTGAATTTCAGATGTAAGCACAATCATTTCTATTAAATCTTCTATACCATCGCCACTTAAAGCAGAAAGCGGTACGAAAATTGTATCGCCACCCCAGTCTTCTGGAATTAAACCGTATTCTGTCAATTCTTGCATTACTCGATCAGGGTTAGCAGTTGGTTTATCAACTTTATTGACTGCTACAATCGTTGGTACGTTCGCTTCTTTGGCATGGTTGATTGCTTCTATCGTTTGAGGCATTACACCATCATCTGCTGCTACAACTAAAATTGTAATATCAGTTACTTGCGCACCACGTGCACGCATTGTTGTGAATGCAGCATGTCCTGGTGTATCAAGGAAAGTGATTTTTTTGCCATCATTTTCAATTTGATAAGCACCGATATGTTGTGTAATACCACCAGCTTCACCTGCTGTTACTTGTGTGTGACGGATAGAATCCAATAACGTTGTTTTACCATGATCAACGTGTCCCATAATAGTAACAACTGCTGGTCTTTCTACTGCATCTTCATCTTCAGATTCATCATCAAAGTAAATTGATAAATCTTCTTCATCAACAACAACTTCTTTTTCAACTTCAACACCATAATCATCAGCAATTAATTCTAAAGTTTCATCATCTAATGCTTGATTAATATTAGCCATGATGCCTAATAAGAATAACTTTTTAATTATTTCTGAAGAATCAACATTGATTTTTTCAGCAAGTTCTCCAACTGTGATACCTTCTTGATAAGTGATGTGTGAAGGTATTTCTTTTGGTTCTTCTTGTTTAGTTTGTTTATTTTTGTTGTTATTTTTGCTGTTTTTCTTATTTTTGTTGTTATTTTTGTGGTTATTTTTGTTGTTTTGATTATTATCTTTTTTATTAGCATTAGACTTGTTATTTGATGGTTTTTGTTGATTTTGACCTTGTTGTTTATTTTCTGATGCATTCGATTTCTCTGGTTTATAAACCTTATCTAATGCCTTGATTTGGTCATCTTCTAACGTTTGCATATGGCTCGTTACCTCAACGTCCATTTTCTTTAACTCATCTATAATATCTTTACTTTTTAATTTTAAATCTTTGGCGTATTCGTAAATTCTTATTTTACTCATATAGTCACTCCTTACGATATTCATCTATCATTGACACTAACTTTTTAGCAAAGCCTTGATCAGTGATTCCAATGTTAACTCGTTCTGCTTTACCTAAAGCTTGTCCTAATTCAGCTCTTGTTCCAAATATGCGAAATGATATATGGTAACTTTCACACTTGCTCTGAAACTTTGTCTTTGTATTTTCAGAAGCATCAGTTGCAATAATTACGAGCTTTAACCTATTTTTCTTAATGTCATTTAAAATGACCGATTCACCTGTTTTTACTTTTCCAGCACGCATTGCTAAACCTAAAAAATTTACGATTTTCTCTATAGTCATTTAGGTATCTCTTCGCGATAAATAAGACGTATAATTTCCTTATATACAGGATCTAGAGTTTCTGCATCAACTTTAAAGTATTTTTCTAATACACCTTGTTTTTGTGCATCTTCTACTAATTTAACATCTTTTGATACATATGCACCACGACCTTGTTGTTTTCCTGTAGCATCAGCAAAAATTTCGCCTTCTTTATTAATAACAACTCGAATCATATCTTTTTTTGGATGCATTTCATTTGAAAGTATACATTTACGCATTGGAATTTTTTTCTTTTTCATAAAAGCTCACTCCAAATTATTTTTCAGCGTCATCTTCATCTATGCTATCTGTTTCATCATCCGTTTTTAAGTCATGCGTTTCAATATTCACATCTTCCAAATCAATGTTTGTATCCTGTTCAATATTTTCATCTTCTTCTATTTCTAGTGCTTCGTCTGTCGGATAAACACCTTCAGCTCTAGCATCACTTTCTGATTTAATATCAATTTTCCAACCAGTTAATTTCGCAGCTAAACGTGCGTTTTGTCCACGCTTACCAATCGCTAATGATAATTGATAATCAGGCACAACTACAATAGTTGATTGGTTTGCTTCATCAACAATCACTTGTAGTACTTGAGATGGACTTAAAGCATTTTTAACAAAGACCTTCGGATCTTCATTCCATTGAACAATGTCAATTTTTTCGCCACCTAATTCTTCTACAACCGCTTCAACACGAGAACCTTTAGCACCCACACATGCACCTACTGCATCGATATCTGGGTTATCTGAATGAACACTGATTTTAGAGCGGTCTCCTGCTTCACGTGCCACAGATTTTACAATGACTGTACCGTCAAAAATCTCTGGTACTTCTTGTTCAAATAAACGTTTGAGTAATCCTGGATGGCTACGAGAAACGTAAATTTGCGGTCCTTTTGTCGTTTGCTCTACTTTATTGACATACACTCTAATTCTTTCATTAGGAATATAACTATCATTAGGGCTTCTTTCAGCCTCAGATAATACAGCTTCTGTACGTCCTAAATTAACATAAACATAGCGGTGATCTACTCTATCAATAAGACCATTAACAATATCATCTTCTTTATCGATAAATTCATCATATAATATTTCACGTTCAGCATCACGTAAACGCTGCATTACTGCTTGTTTCGCAGCTTGTGCACCTACACGCCCAAAGTCACTTGGTGTTACATCTTCTTCGTATATATCACCAACTTCATATGCTGGGTTTTTAACTAGCGCTGTACTTAAGTCGATTTCTTCTCTATTATCCATTACTTCTTCTACGACTTGTTTACGAGCAATTACATGAAATGTACCTTCATCCATGTTTAACTCAACGCGTACACTTCTTGCACTGTCATAGTTCTTTTTATATGCAGTAATTAGCGCTGCTTCAATTGCATCAATTAATACTTCTCTTGGAATCTTTTTTTCTTTTTCTAAATATTCAGTTGCTAATAATAATTCATTACTTGACACGACTTATCATCCTCCTCATCACATTAAAGCATTACAGCATGACGTGCTTTAGCGATTTTATTTCTTGGAATTTCAACTTGTTTCTTCTTTGACTTTTCTTTTACTTCCATAATAATCGTTTCACTTGTTACTTCTTTTAAGATACCTAACCATTCTTTTCCACCTTCAATTGGCGCATATAAAGAAACGTATATTGGTTTTGTAACAGCATTTTGGAAATCTTTTTCTTTTTTTATAGGTCTTTCAGCACCTGGAGAAGCTACATCTAAATAATACATTTCTTGAATAGGATCTTCTTCATCCATAATTTCACTAATCTTTTCAGAAGCTAAGGCACAATCGTTTAAATCGACGCCACCTTCTTTATCAATGGATACTCTTAAGAAGTAATCTTTTCCTTCTTTTGTGTATTCGACTTCAACTAATTCAAAATTTAAGTCGTTAAGGACGGGTTGAATAATTGATTCAACTTGCTCAGTTACTTTACTCATACTGACCTCCTTTTTTGGCAAATAGAAAAGAGCGGGTATAACGCCCACTCTTCCTGCCTGAGTCTAATTTTTTAAGCAACATTATTATACCATATGTTTATTTCCTATACAAACAACTATATATTTTCATATAGTATGACAATAACTAATATCAAAATTTTATACATTTAACATTTTTTATTCCATGCCTACCAATATATTGTTCGATTACATATCAAATATTGATAATTGTGCTTTATCTGGCAAGTTAGGTAATGAACCAAGTTCATCTAAATACTCGATGACTTTTTGTGACAATCCAGCTTTTTTATTTAAATCTTCTTTTGATAAAAACGGTCCTTCTTCACGTGCTTCAACGATACGTTGTGCGACGTTTTCACCTAATCCAGGAACAGCGATAAATGGCGGAATCAAACTATCATCTTCAATGATAAAATCAAATGCTTTACTTTTCTCTAAACTAATTGGTTGCATACGATAACCGCGTTGCGCCATTTCGTTCATGATTTCTAATACGGTTAATGTATCTTTTTCTTTTTTTGCTAAATCCATATAACGAGAATACATATCGTTTACTGTATTTCGAATACTTTCTTTATCCTTAATCATTGAAATTAAATCAAAATCAGATGCACGTACCGTAAAGTAACTTGCATAATAATAAAGTGGATAATGAACTTTGAAATACGCAATACGTACTGCCATCAATACATATGCTGCCGCATGGGCTTTAGGGAACATGTATTTAATTTTTCTACATGAATCTAAATACCAATCTGGCACTTCATTGTCTACCATTGCTTCAACCATATCGTCAGTTAGCCCTTTACCTTTACGTACAAATTCCATTGTCTTGAAGGCGAGTGAAGGCTCTAAACCGTTATACATTAAATAAACCATAATATCATCACGACAACAAATAACACTTGATAAATCACAAGTTCCTGAGCGTATTAAATCTTGTGCGTTACCTAGCCAAACATCCGTACCATGTGATAATCCAGATATTCTTACTAACTCTGAAAATGTAGTTGGCTTGGTATCTTCTAACATTTGGCGCACAAATCCTGTACCGAATTCTGGCACACCAAATGTTCCAGTTTTACATAAAATTTGTTCTGAAGTTACACCTAAAGGTTCTGGCGAACTAAAAATACCCATAGTTTCCTTATCATCAACAGGTATCGTTTTAGGATCAATACCTGATAAATCCTGCAACATACGAATCATCGTCGGATCATCATGTCCTAATATATCCAGTTTCAAAACGTTATCATGTATTGAATGGAAATCAAAATGAGTCGTCATCCAAGCCGATGATTGATCATCTGCCGGAAATTGAACAGGTGTAAAATCATAGATATCCATATAATCTGGTACAACGATGATGCCTCCAGGGTGTTGTCCTGTTGTACGTTTTACACCAGTACAACCTTTTACGAGTCTATCAACTTCAGCGCCTCTTTTGTGAATACCTTGATCGTTTAAAAATCCTTTCACAAAACCGAAAGCTGTTTTTTCAGCCACCGTACCAATTGTACCTGCACGAAAGACTTTATCTTCACCAAATAATTCTTTTGTATAATTATGAGCTTGTGGTTGATATTCACCACTAAAGTTCAAGTCGATATCAGGAACCTTATCACCTTTAAAACCTAAGAAAGTTTCAAAAGGAATATCCTGGCCTTCTTTAATTAAATCACATCCACATGTGGCACATTTTTTATCTGGTAAATCAAAACCAGAACCAACGGATCCATCGTTAAAGAACTCACTTTCTTTACATTCTGGACAAATATAATGTGGAGGTAATGGGTTAACTTCTGTAATTTCAGTCATTGTTGCTACAAAACTCGAACCTACAGAGCCACGTGATCCAACTAGATAACCGTCATCTAATGATTTTTTAACCAGTCTTTGTGAAATTAAATATATCACAGAAAAACCATTCCCAATGATACTTTCAAGCTCTTTCTCTAATCGGTCAATTACAATTTGTGGTAAATCTTCACCATACAATGCTCTGGCGTTAGCATAACTCATATCTCGTATTTCATCATTAGCACCTTCCATGCGGGGCGTATACAATTCATCCTTTATCGGAACTACGCGTTCGATACGGTCTGCTAAGTCATTTGTATTTTTCACAACTAATTCATGTGCTTTTGCTTCACCTAAGAAATGTAACTCATCTAACATTTCATCCGTAGTTCTAAAGTGTGCCTCAGGTAAAGTACTACGATTTAACGGGTTACCTGGCTGTGATGTTATTAAAATTTTACGTGCAATACCATCATGTTCATTTAGATAATGCGCGTTTCCTGTTGCAATAACAGGTATATCATTCACATCTCCAGCTTGGATGAGGCGTTGATAAATTTCATGTAATGTTTCATTATCTCTCACCAATTCTCTATCTATTAAATCTTGGTATAATGCAGGTGGTTGTACTTCAATAAAATCATAGTATTTTGCTATTCTTTCCACTTGAGATTGGTCTTTTTGCATTACTGCAGTAAATACTTCACCTTCATCACATGCGGAACCAACAAGAATACCTTCTCGATATTCATCTAAAAGTGAACGTGGAATCCTAGGTGTTCTATAATAATATTTAACTAAAGATGCACTTACTATTTTAAATAAGTTCTTTAAGCCCTGTTGATTTTGCACAATAAGTGTTACGTGATTTGGGCGAGCACGCTTATAAGCATCTTCATTTGATAAAGACTTATTAATATCTTGATGATTATAAACTTCTGCTTCTTCTAATTGTTTTAACATCTTTATAAAAATATAAGCTGTTGCTTCAGTATCATAAATCGCTCTGTGATGTTGTGTTAAATCTACACCATATTTTTTAGCTAAAAAGTTCAGACCATGTTTTCCATATTCAGTGTTGATGGTTCTAGAAAGTTCAAGTGTATCTATCACACCGTTAGTTGATGCGCCTAGACCAGTTTTTTCATAACCGGTATCAATGAACCCCATATCAAATGATGCATTATGTGCTACAAATATCGCGTCACCGACCCACGCTTTAAACTCGGTTAAAACAGTTTCAATTTCAGGTGCATTGACGAGCATATCGTCTGTGATATGCGTTAAATTCTTGATTGTTTCAGATAAACGTTCATGTGGGTTACTAAAACGTTCAAACTTATCAATAATTTCTCCTTCTTGTACTTTTACAGCTGCGAGTTCGATAATTTTATCATACTGATTAGATAAACCTGTTGTTTCAACGTCAAAAACAACATATGTTGCAGTTTTTAAATCAATATCTTGAGGCTTATACGCTATGGGCACACCATCATCGACTAACATGCCTTCCATGCCATAAATCATTTTGATATCATTTTTTTCTGCTGCAGCATGCGCATCTGGAAATGCTTGAACCACATTATGATCAGTAATTGCAATAGCTTTGTGACCCCATTTAGCTGCTTGTTCTACATATGCACTTATATTTGGAATGCCGTCCATCTGACTCATGGACGAATGCAAGTGAAATTCTACGCGTTTTTCGTCTGCTTTATCTTGTTTAACTGCTTTTTTTATTTCTTCTATATCAGACATCATCATGACTAAATCACGTACGAATATATCTTCTTCTATTCTACCTTGTGCTCGAACCCATTTACCGACACTGAGAGCTTTAAAATGAGCTAAATCATCTTTATTTTTTCTAGTGAACATTTTCAATACTAAGGAGTCTGTATAGTCTGTAACTTTTAGTTCTACTATATGGCGTCCACTTTTCAATTCTTTTAAATTAATATCAAAGATAACACCTTCAACTGCAACTTTAAATTCTTCTTCAATAATCGATTCAATAGGTTTTACATTTTCTATTTGAATTGGTTTTCCAATTTGACATTTAGCTACAGTACTTTCATTATTATCTTGTTGTTTAGCTTTTTCAGCACGCATCTTTTCTAACTTTTCAGTGGCTTCACGTGCACTTTGCTCATCTTCTTGTTGAATGTGTGCTTCTAACGATGCCAAGTCGTCTCCATTTGATGTATGGTCTGTTTCAAAAATGATACTACTGATTGCAAAACCACATTGTTGAAATGCTTTAATCAAACTTCCATTGCACGCTTTGTCAAAATGATCTCGCTCTATATCATTCTGACACATGACTTTGAGCACATCCCCTGACATAATTAAGCGTTTTTGCTTAAGCTGACCTTTTACTTTAGGTGATAATTTTGTTTGGTCAATACAATAACTAAAGTATTTCAATGCATATTCATCTTGATTCGCTTTATTTGTGATTGTAAAATTACAATCGACTTTAGCGATTGTTTTAAATTCTTCAGTAATTGCATTCATAAATAACAGATAGTCTTCAAATGGTAAAAAATATGGAAATGTTATCTGAAATACCCAGGTACGATCCGTTGTTTTAACATCTACACGCGTTAATTCACTTTGTGCTAAAATTTCTGGATCCAAATGATCTGCAATTTTAATTTGATCAGCTAAGATCTTGAATTTTTCTTGATTTGTCATTGACATGACGATAACCACCTTACTATTAATTACACTACGTTACTAATTCATATAATTTCTTTAACTGTCGCGTATGTATTTTGTACATTATCTATCTTATAACGTAAAACCTTTAATTTCTAATACTTAAACTTTACTATTTTTACAATATGGTTTCTAATCATAAATAAGAGCGGGAATGAAATCAAACATGATTCATTCGATTTCGCTTTCCCGCTCACTAATTAAAGGTGATCAAACATTAAAGTACAGGTTGAACTAAAAGATTCATCTAATACTTTTAGCAATGATATGCATTTATATAAAGTATATGCGTATTAATGCTTTAACTTACATCTTAATTTTAGCAACGTATATGAGAGCAATCACTTTTTTAAGTTGACTGTTGACTTATATACTTAGGTATAAATCATTAATATAACTATTTAAGTTATCAATTTGAACATCTTCACTTTCACCTGTATCACGTCGTTTAACTTCTACGATACCTTCAGCAGCATTTTTACCAACTACTACTCTAATTGGTAATCCTATTAAATCGGCATCATTAAATTTAACACCTGCACGTTCTTTACGGTCATCATAAAGTACATCATATGTTTCTTTTAATTGTTTATATAATTGATCAGCCAATTCACGTTGTTCTTCTTTTTTAGGATTGATTGTAATTAAATGTAAATCAAATGGCGTTACTGATTTCGGCCATATAATACCATTTTCATCATTATTTTGCTCAACAATCGCACTTAAAGTCCTAGAAATACCTATACCATAACATCCCATTAATAAAGGTTTAGCTTTACCTTGATTATCCAGGAATGTTGCATTCATTGCTTCAGAATATTTAGTACCAAGTTTAAATACTTGCCCAACTTCAATTCCTTCGGCAAATTTAGCATCACCTGATCCATCAGCTAAAGGCTCTCCTTCTAAAATAAATCTAAAGTCTCCATAAGCTTCTATTTCAAAGTCACGCCCTACATTTGCATTCAATAAATGGTAACCATCTTCATTAGCACCTACAACAATATTATTTAAATCTTTTATAAAATTATCTGCATATACTTTAATATTTTTATCGAAAATAGGTCCAAGTGAACCAGGAGATGCACCTAATAAATTTTTAATTTCATCTTCTGTAGCTAATTCGATGTGATCCGTACCAAAGAACGCTTTTAATTTCACATCATTAATTTCATGGTGACCACGTACAAGTACCATAATAAATTCACCATCAACATTAAATACCATGGATTTTGTGATTTCATCCAGTGGTTTTTCTAAAAATGTTGCTAATGCTTGTGCTGTATGTACTTGAGGTGTTTCTATTTTTGTTAATGACGCTACCTCATCATGCTTTTCGTTAGGATGATATACAACCTCAGCTTTTTCAATATTAGCTGCATAATCACTATTTTCACTATAAACTATTGTGTCTTCACCAATTTCACTTAAAGCCATAAATTCATGTGTATGACTGCCACCAATAGCACCTGAATCTGCAACTACTGGTCGCGCATTTATTCCAACACGTTTAAATATGCGATCATATGCGTGATACATATCTTGGTATGTTTCATCTAATGAAGCCTCATCAGCATGAAATGAATATGCATCTTTCATAATAAATTCACGACCACGTAACAATCCAAAGCGCGGGCGTTTTTCATCTCTAAATTTAGATTGTATTTGGAATAAAGTAAGTGGTAATTGTTTATATGATTTAAGTTCATCTCTGATTACAGATGTTATAAGTTCTTCATGTGTTGGTCCAAGTGCAAACTCACGACCATGTCTGTCTTTCAAACGCATCAATTCTGGACCATATGCACTCCAACGGCCGGATTCTTCCCATAGTTCTGCTTTTTGTAACGCTGGCATTAAAATTTCCACAGCGTCGATACGTTCCATTTCTTGTCTTACAATACTTTCAATGTTATTCAAAACTTTAGCAGCTAACGGTAAATAGCTATAAATGCCACTCGTACTTTGTTTGATTAATCCTGCTTTTAACAAAAGTCTATGACTCAAAGCTTCAGCTGCTGCAGGTACTTCTTTCATCGTTGGTATAAATACTTTAGATTGTTTCATTTACATGCTCTCCTTTTATAAGAAATAACGTTGAATGTCATTCCACGTCACTAAGACCATTACAATTAATACAAATACTGCACCAATTGCAATAATTGTCGTTTCTGCTTTTTTGTTTAATGGTTTTCTGAAAATCGCTTCATATATTACAAATAAGATTCGTCCGCCATCAAGTGCTGGGACTGGTAATAAATTCATTAAACCTAAATTGACGCTTAGTAAAGCTGTCCAAGAAATCAAATTAATAATACCTGTTTTAACAACAGAGTCAACTGTATGATAGATACCGACTGGACCATTTAACATATCAAATGAAAATTGACCGGTGAAAATGCTCGCAATCATGCTTAAAATCGCGGTAAATATCAGTTTTCCAGCTACAATTGTTTGCTTTACGCCTTCAGTAATCGGTTTAAATACCGTATGTTCAGTAGAAGCAGTATAACCTAACAAATATTTAGTTTCTGAATGTGTTTTAGTTACTTTTTGTTCATATTTTTTTGGTTTTACTTGCAAGGTTTCTGTTTTACCATCTCGTTCTACTTTAATTTGTGTCTTTTTGTCTTTAACCTGTGATATTGCTTGATCTATATCAGATTTACTATTGATAGATTTGTCAGCAATTTTCATGATAGTATCACCTGTTTTTAAGCCTGCGTGTGCTGCTGGGCTATCTTGCGCCACTTTATCAACTGTATTTGTTGGTGTACCTTGATAATAAGCTAAGCCAATAAATAATACTAATGTAAGTAAAAAGTTAAATAATGGGCCAGCAAACAGTGTTAAGAATTTTTGATAAGGCTTTTTGTGTGTGAATTGTCGGTTTTTGGGAGCTATTTGAATTAAACTACCATTCTCAACAAAATAGGCTTTGTCAGCAATTTGATAATGATGTCTTTGCTGATCATATGCAGTTACACCTTCAATGTATAAATCTTCTTTAAAATCACATTGCTTAACTTCCATTGCTTCAATTTGTTGGAACTTATGTTGATCATCTAAAATGATATGTGTGATTTCATCTTTATCATTTAATTTTATCTTTACATGCATACCTGGTTGAACGGGTGGTTCCTCCAACCCGTCACCTGCCATTCTTACATATCCTCCAACAGGCAATAAACGAATGGTATATAAAGTTTCATTTTTTCTGAAACTAAAAATTTTCGGCCCCATTCCAATTGCAAATTCTGGACACATAATGCCAGCTCTTTTTGCAAAAAACATATGACCGTATTCATGAACTGTTACAAGAACACCAAATACGATTATAAAAGAAATAATTGTCACTAGAAAACTCAAATTGATACACCTCATATTTTCCGTAAGATTGTTCCATTATTTTTATATTGCTATAATATATAAGCTAATTTAATGCTTTTGATTATAAAATTATAACATAACAATACTAGCTGATACACGTAACTTTATACAGTAGAAAAAATTATCATGACTTAACACTTAAAATCTCTTACATATTTTAAAAACTTATGAAAAGGAGTTAAAAACTTAAATGTTTCATATGATTTCTCATCGACATTTAAATTCATAACTCCTTTTATTGTTCAATTATACAATTTTATTGGCACTTCGTTTACCTTAAAATCACTTATATTAAGAATATGTTTAATAATGGTAATACAAACATAAAACTATCAAATCGATCTAATATACCACCGTGACCAGGTAAAATGCGTCCAGAATCCTTCACACCAAAATGACGTTTAAAGCCTGACTCTACTAAGTCTCCTAACTGACCAAACATACTTAAAATAACCGTACATAACAGTAGTAACCATATTGCAATATCAAAATCTATAAACATCATCATTACAAGCGGAACTATCAAACTACAAATAATGCCGCCAATAAATCCTTCAATTGTTTTATTGGGACTGATGACAGGCCATAATTTATGTTTACCCATTAATCTACCAAAAATATACGCGCCAGTATCTGTAGACCACACAATTAAGAAAGCTAAAAGTATGTAATGTAATCCTTCTGATCTAGTTTCATATAGATACATGAAGCCTATCCCTACATAAGCTATAGACATTAAACAAAAGGCAGCATCCATAAAACTAAATCTATTTTTAGAAAGTACTGTATAACTGAGTAAAATAAAACTCATTGCTATTAAAGATTTTAATTGTAAATCGTTTACCCATGTACCTGCTTCTTGCGGTATCATAATAATTAATATTCCTAATGCACTTATAATTCCTGGGATGGATAGGAACTTTATCATATTCATATTCAACAATTCTTTGAGACCTATAAATGCTAATAAATAAGAAAAAAGCATTAGTACAAGGCCACCCTTTAACAATACAGGTAGAAAAACAATAAGTGCTATTATTGCTGTTAAAGTTCTAACTTTCATACTATTCTCCTAACTATTTATAATCCCCCAAAACGTCTTTGACGAGATTGATAAATTTTAATACAGTTTATTAATTCTTCTTTGTCAAAATCTGGCCAAAATTTTTCATTGAATATAAATTCACTGTAAGATACTTGCCAGATAAGAAAGTTACTAATTCGTTGCTCACCTGAGGTTCTAATTAAAAGGTCTGGATCAGGATAATCGTGGGTCATTAAATGTTCGTTAATCAATTGCTCTGTAATATGATCACTGGATAAGCCTTCTGAAGATAATTTTTCATAAATTGATTTTACACTATGGACAATTTCAGCACGTCCACCATAGTTAATTGCAAAAATTAATTTTAATCCTGTGTTTGCTTTGGTCTGTTCTTTTGCCTTATTAATCGCTTCAAGTGTTGCAGTTGGTAAATCATTTAAAAAACCAATCGTTTCTACTTTAACATTATTTTCTATTAATTCAGGTAAAAAGGTTTTTAAAAAGTTAACCGGCAAGTTCATGATATAATTGACTTCATTTTTAGGTCTTGTCCAATTTTCAGTTGAAAATGCATACAACGTTAAATATTTAATACCTAAATCACTAGCTTCTTTAGTTATTTTTTTAATCGTTTGCATACCTTGATAATGGCCTTTGATTCTAGGCAATTTTCTTTGTTTAGCCCAGCGTCCATTGCCATCCATAATAATTGCTATATGATTAGGTACATTATGTAAATCCAACTCATTGTTGGATGCATTAGGCTGGTTTTTTTTCTTGTTTAGCTTTTTAAACATGGTATTTCCTCCGAGCGTTATCATCTCTGCTTATTAAATTAGCTTCTAAATGCAATTATCTATCATTTTATCATACTAGATAAGCGCAATGAATAAACAAATAAAAAAACTGTACCAAAGTCTGATTTGATACAGTTCAGATAAATTTATAATATGCTTCATTTTCAATACCAAACAACTTAATGTTAAGTATTTACTCACAAAAAACATATCATAATTACCATGTTTATACTGACATAATATCTTGTTCTTTTTCTTCTAATAATTTATCAATGTCATTTATAGAATCGTCAGTTATTTTTTGTACTTCATTCGTTTGAGTTCTTAAGTCATCTTCAGTGATGTCACCGTTTTTCTCTTGCTTTTTAAGTTCGTCATTCGAATCACGGCGTACATTTCTAACTGCAACTTTAGAATCTTCACCAATTTTTTTAACTTCTTTTACAAGCTCTTTACGACGTTCTTCTGTTAATGCAGGCACACTTATACG
Source organism: Staphylococcus ureilyticus (assembly GCF_002902235.1). GTDB lineage: Bacteria > Bacillota > Bacilli > Staphylococcales > Staphylococcaceae > Staphylococcus > Staphylococcus ureilyticus. The sequence goes on along the minus strand of NZ_PPRL01000027.1, from coordinate 38,101 downwards.
AATGACCTCACCATCACTAGATGGGTTTACGCCTAAGTTTGCTGCATTAATTGCTTTTTCAATATTAGCCACTGATGTTTTGTCGTATGGTGAAATGACTAAAAGACGAGCTTCTGGTACATTGATACTAGCTAATTGTTGAATAGGTGTTGGTGCTCCATAATAATCAACAGTAACACCGTTTAAAAGGTTTGAATTTGCTCTACCAGCACTAATATTAGCTAACTCTCTTGAAAGACTATCAATTGATTTTTTCATCTTTGTTTTCGTGTCATTAATTATGTCACTCATTTTATACACCTCTAAATTATTTTGTAATTAATGTTCCTATTTTTTCACCCATAACAGCACGTTTAATATTTCCTTCTTCTGTGATAGAGAATACATTCAATGGGATGTTGTTATCCATACAGAAAGAAGATGCTGTTGAGTCCATGACTTGTAAGCCTTCTTGTAACATTTGAATATGTGTTAAATGTTCATATTTAACTGCATTTTCATCTTTTTTAGGATCTGCAGAATAGACACCATCAACATTATTTTTGCCCATTAAGATAACATCTGCTTCAACTTCAGCAGCACGTAAAGCTGCAGTTGTGTCAGTTGAGAAGTATGGATTACCTATGCCAGCAGCAAATATAACAACACGTTTTTTCTCTAAGTGTCTAATTGCGCGACGACGAATATAAGGTTCTGCAACTTGTTTCATCTCTATAGAAGTTAATACACGTGTATCACACTCTAATTGTTCCAAACTGTCTTGTAGTGCTAAAGCATTCATAACAGTAGCTAGCATGCCCATATAATCTGCTGTACCACGATCCATACCTAGATCACTACCAGTTTTACCTCTCCAGATATTACCTCCGCCAACAATCACTGCAATTTCACAATCCATTTTTGCTACCTCAGCTACTTGTTGAGCAACACTTTTAATAATTATGGGATTTATCCCGAATCCATCTTCACCTGCTAGTGCTTCACCACTTAATTTTAAAACGACACGTTTATATTTAGAAGTTTGAGCCATTGTCTTATCCTCTCTATTGTGAAAATATGTATTTGATACAAGTAAAGAAGACACAGTAGAACTTCCAATATAAAAGTAAGTCTTTCATACGGAGCACAAAAAGGTGTCTTCTTTCTTGTTCAAACTATGAAATATTATTTCATTTGTCCTTTTACTTCGTCAGCAAAGTTTTCTTCACGTTTTTCCATACCTTCGCCTACTTCATAACGTACGAAGTCAACTAGTTTTCCACCTTTTGATTTTAAGAAAGCTTCAACTGTTTGATCAGGATCTTTAACAAAGTTTTGGTCAACTGCACAAATTTCTTGTAAATATTTACGTAAACGACCTTCAACCATTTTTTCAACAATTTTTTCTGGTTTGCCTTCATTTAAAGCTTGTTGTTTCAATACTTCTTTTTCATGAGCAATTTCATCTTCACTTACTTGTTCAGATGAAACATATTTAGGGTTAATCGCAGCAATATGCATAGCTACATCTTTAGCAGCATCGCTATCAGTAGTACCTTCAACAACTGTTAATACACCGATACGTCCACCCATGTGTAAATATGAACCAAATGCATCATTATCTGATTTTGTTCTAACAGCAAAACGACGGATACTTAATTTTTCTCCGATTGTAGAGATTGCTTCTTTCATGCGTTGATCTACAGTTTTACCGTCAGCTAATTCAGATTCTAATAAAGCTTCAACAGTATCAGCTTTACTTTCTAACACTTGTGTAGCAATTTCTTTCACTAATTCTTGGAAACCTTCGTTACGTGCTACGAAGTCAGTTTCTGAATTAATTTCTACGATTGCCGCTTCATTTCCTTTTTCTTCTACATGTACTAGTCCTTCTGCAGCGATACGGTCAGCTTTTTTAGCTGCTTTCGCAATACCTTTTTCACGTAGGTAATCAATAGCTTTATCAATATCACCATCAGTTTCTGTCAACGCTTTTTTACAATCCATCATACCAGCGCCAGTTTTTTCACGTAATTCTTTTACAAGTTTAGCTGAAATTGCCATTTCATATTCCTCCATTATTTAATGAATTTTAATATATTTATTTTAAAAAAAGGTGATAAGCTTAAATATCTTATCACCCATTTTACATTATTCTTAGTTTGATTCAACAGAAGTGTTTTCTTCAGTTGTTTCTGCTTCAGTAGCTTCTTCTTTTGATTCATTTAAATCAATGTTTTGTTCAGCCGCTACTTCTTCATTTGATACACCTTGTTGACCTTCTAAGATTGCATCTGCCATTTTACCTGTTAATAACTTAACGGCACGGATAGCATCATCGTTTGCAGGGATAACATAATCGATCTCATCTGGATCACAGTTAGTATCCACAATACCAACGATTGGGATGTGTAATTTACGTGCTTCAGCAATTGCGTTGCGCTCTTTACGAGGGTCAACTACAAATAATGCTTGAGGCATAGATTTCATATCACGAATTCCGCCTAAGAATTTAATTAAACGGTCATATTCTTTTCTTAGTTCTACTACTTCTTTTTTAGGTAATACTTCGAATAAGCCATCTTCTTCCATTTTTTCAATTTCAGAAATACGTTTGATACGTTTTGAAATTGTTTTATAGTTAGTTAAAATACCACCTAACCATCTTTGGTTAACGTAGAATTGACCAGCACGTTCAGCTTCAGCTTTCACTGATTCTTGTGCTTGTTTTTTCGTACCAACAAATAAAACTTTTCCGCCATCTTCTGAAATTTGTTTTATAAAGTTGTAAGCTTCTTCTACTTTCTTCACTGTTTTTTGTAAGTCGATAATGTAGATACCGTTTCTTTCAGTGAAGATGTATCTTTTCATTTTTGGGTTCCAACGGCGTGTTTGGTGACCGAAGTGAACACCTGCTTCTAGTAATTGTTTCATTGAAATTACTGCCATAAATAAAATCCTCCTATTGGTTTTTTACCTCCATAAAAAGCTCATATAAACACGATAACAATTTATCGCACCCTTTATACTTCCGCTCTCTATGTGCGTATTGGCTTAATAGCCGTGAATAAATATATCATATTCATACATATAAAGCAATAGTTCAGCTTATAATTTCTCATTTATAATAGCAGAGATTCAAACCATATTTTATCAATTCAAATATCACTGTAACACTTTATATAGTCAGCATTTTCCATTATAAAATGATATTGTATTTATTTTTTACATATTCACTAAATAAACGCATAACGCATGGATATACTAAATAATATAAAAGCGTATATAGCAATTGTATTTAAAAGCAATTCTACATTTTATTTTATTCTATCTAATTCATCTAAGAATTTTTCTTTTTTAACTTTAATAAACGTACCTTTCATACCTAAAGAACGTGATTCAATAACTCCTGCGCTTTCTAACTTACGCAATGCATTAACAATCACAGAACGTGTAATTCCAACCCTGTCAGCTACTTTAGAAGCAATCAACAAGCCTTCTTTACCACCTAATTCTTCAAAAATATGTTCAATCGCTTCACTTTCTGAGTATGATAATGAATTGATTGCCATATTAATCGCAGCTTTATCTCTAGCTTCTTGTTCAACTTCATTATGTTTTTCACGCAGAATTTCCATACCTATGACTGTAGCCGCATACTCACCTAAAACAAGATCATTTTCAGAAAAGTCGTCTTGTACACGTCCTAGCACTAACGTACCTAGTCTTTCTCCACCACCTAATATTGGAAAGATAGTTGACTTACTATCTTTAAATACATCTTCGTTTTCAGGTGGGAAAACTGAAAGATCACTTTCAATTCCAATATTGGATTCTGTTTCTTTTACATCCATTAATTTATCTGTATATTCCACAGGTATGTGTCTATTTTCTAGCATTTGAATAATACGTTCATTTTTTAACAATTCATTTAAACTTGATCCTAAAATTTTACCTTTTCTTGACACAATGAAAACATTTGTCACTGTTACACTACTTATCGTTTGTGCGACGTCTTTAAAGTCTACAGCGATTCCTTTGTGCTTTTGCAAAAGTGTATTTAATTCTCTTGTTTTTGATAATAAGCTCATATTACTTCTCCTTTTTGTTTATATTATAAAATAAATGCACTTAAATCTTTATTTGTTGAAATTGATTTCAACTTATCATCAACATATTGAGGTGTGATATCTACAACGGCATGTGGCATGTTCGGTGCTTCGAACGATAAATCTTCTAACATTTTTTCAAGTATTGTATGCAATCTACGCGCACCAATATTATCTGTATCTTGGTTAACTTGAAAGGCAATCTCTGCCAAACGTTTAATCGCTTCTTCGGTGAAATTCACCGTTACTTGTTCCGTTTGGAGTAGCGCTTCATACTGTTTAATCAATGATAATTTGGGTTCAGTTAAAATGCTTACAAAGTCTTCCACAGAAAGGCTTTCTAATTCAACACGAATTGGGAAACGACCTTGTAATTCAGGTATTAAATCACTTGGTTTTGAAACATGGAATGCACCAGCACCAATGAATAGCATATGTTCAGTATTAACAGTACCATATTTAGTTTGAACCATGCTACCTTCAAGTATAGGTAAAATATCTCTTTGTACACCTTGTCGTGAAACATCTTGACCTGAATTTTGATTGTTAGTAGCCACTTTATCTATTTCGTCAATAAAAATAATTCCCATTTGTTCGGCTAGCTCAATAGCCTCTTGATTGGCAGTTTCTTGGTCAATCAGTTCATCCGCATATTCATCAGTCAAAATATTTCGAGCAGTTTTGACAGGGACTTCTCTTTCCACTTTTTTCTTAGGCATTAGTTGGTTCATCATATCTTGCATTTGTTGGTTTTGATTTGTACCTAACATACCTAAAGCACCTGGGTCCTGTTCGACTTTTAATCTCACTTTTTCTTCTTCAAGTGAACCATTTAATAATTGTTGTTTGATTTCAGAACGCTTTGTTTTGATTTCTTCAGTTGGCGTTTCTTCATCATCGTCCTCATTATTTTGACCAAAATTAGGTATTGCTCCGCCAAAAAGAGATTCTAAAGGGTTGTTACTGTTAGTGCTATTCGCTTTCTTCTTCATGCTTGGAACTAAAAGTTTAACTAATTTTTCGTTTGCTTTACTTCGCGCTTCATCTTCAACTAACGCTTTCTTTTGCTCTTTTACCAATCTAACAGCAATATCAACTAAGTCTCTAACCATACTTTCAACGTCACGCCCAACGTAACCTACTTCTGTGAATTTCGTAGCTTCTACTTTAATAAAAGGCGCACCAACCACTTTAGCCATACGTCTCGCAATTTCAGTTTTCCCTACACCAGTTGGTCCAATCATTAAAATATTTTTAGGTGCAATTTCTTGTTTCTCTTCATCAGAAAGTAGGCTTCGTCTATATCTATTTCTTAATGCTACTGCTACCTTGCGTTTAGCGTCATCTTGACCAACTATATATTCGTTAAGTTTTGAAACGATATCTTTTGGCGTTAATTTAATACCATTCGACTCCATATGAGAAATACCTCCGTTACTTTATTTTCTTCAAAAATCCATTATTTATTATACATTTATTTCATAAATTTTTACTTTTTGTTATTACAACATATTTTAAAATATAAGTTTTTTAAAGTTCTTCCACAACGATTTGGTCATTCGTAAACACGCAAATATCAGAGGCAACCTTTAAACTTTCATATGCCATCTCACGCGCACTTAGATCAGTAGCATGACGTTTTAATGCTCTACCTGCACTTAAGGCATAATTGCCACCGGATCCAATTGCAATTAAATCATCATCTGGCGCAATCACTTCTCCAGTACCACTTACGACTAGTATTGAATCTTTATCCATCACAATAAGCATCGCTTCTAGCTGTCTTAACTGTTTATCGCCTCTCCATTCTTGCGCTAACTCAACAGCGGCTCTTTCTAAATTACCGCTAAACTGTTGTAATTTTGTCTCGAACTTTTCAAATAGTGTAAAAGCATCTGCCACACTACCTGCGAATCCAGCTAACACTTTATCATTATATAAGCGTCGAACTTTTCTAGCGGTTTTTTTCATAATAACTTGTTCGCCAAGTGTTACTTGTCCGTCACCAGCCATTGCCGAATGTCCATTATGTTGTACTGCGTAAATAGTTGTCGCATGAATAGATGTACTCATATTTTAATTCTCCTTTTTTGCACGAGGATGTGCATTTAAATATACTTTTTTTAATTGATCATTCGTAACATGTGTATAACGACCTGTCGTCGATAAATTGACATGTCCTAGTAATGATTGCACTGTTCTTAAGTCAGCGCCTTGATTTAACATATGTGTAGCAAATGTATGTCTTAATTTATGCGGATGTATATCTGTTACACCTGCAGTTCGTTTCACTACATCATTTAACACATAACGAATGCCACGCTCAGTGATAGGCGCACCGTTCATGTTAACTAACAAATAGTCGTGTTCGGTACCTTTTTTTGGACTAAATGCTTCTAAGTAATGTTCAATGCTTTGTTTACAAAATTCACCGAAAGGGATAAACCTTTCTTTACCACCCTTACCTAAAACTTTAACACCTGGTAAATTCATATCCAAATCTTGCTCTTTGATATTTACTAACTCTGATACCCTGATACCAGTAGCATATAAAAGCTCCAAAATAACACGATCTCTTAATCCTTTTTTTAAATCTTTATCTACTGTTTTAAATAATGCTTCCATTTCTTCTTCATAAAAAAAGTGCGGTAAATATTGTTCTTTTTTCGGATGAACTAATTGTATAAATGGATTTATGACACTTTCGTCTTGTACCATCCAATACTCATAAAAACTTCTCAGCGTAGAAATTTTACGAGAAACCGATGTTCTTTTCAAGTTTTTTGAATATAAAAAACTTAGGTAATTTCTAGCATCTTTATATTCAAAATTAGCTAAGCTTAAATGCTCTTGATTTAAAAAATCATTAAATTGCTCTAAATCATCATGATATGATTTCAATGTATGTTCAGAAAAATGTCGTTCTACTTTAAGCATGTATAAATAAGCTTGTTGGATTTCTTCCAATAAAAACCCCTCCATCGATATAAATTGTAGCATATCGATAGAGGGAACTGCGAAACATAACTATTAAATTGAGAAAAACTTTTTTTAATTTTCTGAATCAATATTTCACTATATTAACATCATAATGTTTCTTTAAAGTTGTCCAAATATGTCAAAGCTCTATGCGCAAGTTGTTCATATCTTATTTTTTTATCTTTAATTTTTTCATCTAAATCCGGTAGCAAACCGAAATTGGCATTCATCGGCTGGAAGTTTTTTTCATTTTTCGCATGAGCAATATAATAAGCCATGCTACCCAGCATCGTTTCTCTAGGGAAAATAACCCTTCCTTTATTTTCAACTTTATGAGCTACGTTGATACCAGCAATCAAGCCGCTTGCTGCACTTTCTACATAACCTTCTACACCAGTCATTTGACCAGCAAAATGAAGAGATTCTCTTCCTTTTAATTCATAAGTTTCAGTGAGTACATCAGGGGAGTTAATAAATGTGTTTCTATGCATGACACCGTATCGAACAATTTCAACATTCTCTAAACCTGGTATCAATCTAAGTACTTCTTTTTGTGCACCCCACTTTAGATGTGTTTGAAACCCTACTAAATTATACAAAGTACCAGCAGCATCGTCTTGACGTAACTGTACAACTGCATATGGTATTTCGCCAGTCTTGGGATCTTCTAAGCCAACTGGTTTCATCGGACCAAACAATAATGTTTTACGTCCACGTGCTGCCATTACTTCAAATGGCATACAACCTTCGAAATATTTTTCTTTTTCGAATTCATTCACTGGTGCGACCTCTGCTTCTAATAAAGCATCATAAAATCTGTTAAACTCTTTTTCCGTCATCGGACAATTTAAATAAGCAGCTTCACCTTTATCATAACGTGACTTTAAATAAACTTTATTCATATCAATACTATCTTTTTCAACAATCGGTGCTGCAGCATCATAAAAATATAGTTGATCTTTACCTGTTGCGTCAACAATTTCTTGAGCTAATTGATCTGTTGTTAATGGACCAGTAGCAATGATTGTATATCCATCAGGTATAGTGTTAATTTCTTCATTAATTACAGTTACATTCGGATGGTTTTTCAATGTTTCAGTAATATACCCTGCAAAATCATGTCTATCTACAGCTAACGCACCACCAGCAGGAACACGCGCTTTGTCTGCTGCAGTTATAACCAATGAATCCATTCGACGCATTTCTTCTTTCAATACACCCACGGCATTCGTAAGCGCATTGCCACGTAATGAATTGGAACAAACTAATTCAGCAAATTTATCTGTATGATGTGCCGGCGTTTGTTTAACTGGCCTCATTTCAATTAAATTTACATGAATGCCTCTTTGCGCTAATTGATAAGCGGCTTCTGAGCCAGCTAAGCCAGCCCCTACAACATTGACAATTTGAGTCATATATATCCTCCTATACAAAAAATAGCAACTACGACACTATTTTATAAGCTAAATAACATATCTCTACATTATAAATATGAATCGTAAGTTGCTAAATATTATTAAAAAAACAGTTTCCTTTTCTAATAATTAATTTATATATTTGTTATTTTTGTTCTTCTTCTTTGTAATCACAATTTGAGCAAACAACCTGACTTTTACGTCCTTGTTTTTTCTCTACTAAATAATGTTCACATTTTGGACAATCACGTCCAATAGGTTTATCCCAAGTTACAAAATCACATTCGGGATATTTAGAACAACCATAGAAGATACGATTTTTCTTAGACTTACGTTCAACGACATCGCCCTCTTTACATTTAGGGCAAGTCACACCAATTGTTTTGACGATTGCTTTAGTGTTTCTACAATCAGGGAAGTTTGAACATGCCATAAATTTACCATATCGACCCATTTTTATAACCATTGGTGCACCGCAAACTTCACAATCTTCTCCTGCAGGTTCATCTTTAATTTCTATTTTTTCCATTTCTTCTTCTGCACGTTCAACATCTTGCTTAAAACTATTATAGAAATCTGAAATAACTTTTTTCCAAGCAATTTCACCTTCTGCAACTTTATCGAGTAACGTCTCCATATTAACTGTAAAATCTACATCTATAATTTCAGGGAAATATTCTTTTACTTGTTCATGAACAATTTCGCCTAATTCTGTAGGAACAAATCGTTTACTTTCATTTTTAACATAGTTCCTTTTTTGTATAGTATCAATTGTCGGTGCATAAGTTGAAGGACGACCAATTTTCATTTCTTCTAAAGTTTTTACCAATCTTGCTTCTGTATAACGTGGTGGAGGTTGAGTGAAATGTTGTGAAGGTTCAATATTGGTTGCTGTAACCATTTCACCTTCATTGATATTAGGTAATTTATTTTCTTTACCTTCATCTCCATCATCTTTTGTTTCAACGTATAAAGTCATAAAACCTTTGAATTTAATTGTTTGCCCATTTGCTCTGAATTTCAAATCATTTTGTGTTAAATCTAATGCTACTGTATCTAAAATAGCAGGTGCCATTTGACTTGCTACAAAACGCTCCCAAATTAATTTATACAGTCTATGTTGGTCTCTAGTTAAATAATTTTTCATTTCGCTAGGTGTACGTAAAGTACTTGATGGTCTTATAGCTTCGTGTGCATCTTGATCTCCTTGACCTTTAGATTTACGATTCGAAGTATATTCATTACCATAAGTGTCTTTAATATAATCCTTGGCTTCACTTTTAGCTTGTTCAGAAATTCTAGTAGAATCTGTACGCATATAAGTGATCAAACCAACTGTACCTTGTCTTTTCAAGTCGATACCTTCATATAATTGTTGGGCAAGCATCATTGTTTTACGCGCTTTGAAATTCAATTTTCTTGCAGCTTCTTGTTGAAGTGTTGAAGTCGTAAATGGATTGGCAGGATAACGCGTCTTTTCTTTTTTTGTTACCTTTGTAACTTCAAATTGATCCCCATCAAGCTGTGACGTAATCGTCTCAACATCATTTTTATTAGTTAATTTGTATGGCTTGTTTTTATAATGTAAGAATTTAGCACTAAATTTAGATTTTTTATATCTAAATTCTCCTTCTATTTTCCAATATTCTTCTGGTTTGAAATTTCTAATTTCATTTTCACGATCAATGACTAATCTTAATGCGACAGATTGAACGCGACCAGCAGAAAGTCCTTTTTTAACTTTCTTCCATAAAACAGGAGAAATATTATAACCAACTAAACGGTCTAAAATTCTTCTAGCCTGTTGTGCATCCACAAGTTCCATTTCTATGCCTCTAGGATGTTTAAAACTTTGTTTCACTGCATCTTTGGTTATTTCATTAAATACTACTCTATTTTCAGTAGCGTCTTCTAAATTCAATATATTCGCTAAATGCCAAGCAATTGCCTCACCTTCACGGTCGGGGTCACTTGCTAAGAATATATTTTTTGCTTTCTTAGCATGTTTTTTTAATTCCTTAACAACAGGGCCCTTACCGCGTATAGTAATATATTTGGGTTCATAGTCATTTTCTACATCTACGCCCATTTGGCTTCTTGGCAAATCTCTAACATGCCCCATAGATGCGATAACTTTATATTTTTTACCTAAATATTTTTCAATGGTTTTAGCTTTTGCAGGCGATTCAACTATGACTAAATTTTCTGCCAAAGTAGTTACCCCCTTGCATTTCTAATTACAAAGATAAATGATAAACGGTCTATTTTGTTTTTGTCAATGTTTTTAATTTTAAATTTATTTAATCGAAGGCGTATTTAGAATTAAATAAAGGAAAAGACACTGTTTATACACATCTTTTTCAACTATAAAACAGTTTTTCAAAATAAATACATTAATCTAAATTTTAGTTAAAATCATCTATGATGTCTTTCGCAGATATTACAATTTTCGCGCCTTCTTGTGCACTTATTAAGTTCCCCATTGTCATATCATTGAACATCGAACCTGGCAAAACATATACTTCTCTATTTTGTTCTAATGCACAATTAGTCGTAATAGAAGTACCACTTTTAATTGTAGATTCTGTAATCAAAACCCCTTTTGATAAACCACTAATTAATCTATTTCTTTCTGGAAAATGATGTTTAAGCGGCTTTTGATATGGTAAATATTCACTTATGACTAATCCAGTGCGCTCAAGTTGATTTCTAATATTTTGCGTTGATTTGGGATAATGATTAAGATGGCCAAATCCTAACACCGCAATCGCTGACATTTGATTGTCTAATGCATGTTGATGTGCTGCTTGGTCTGCACCTTCTGCTAATCCAGAGACTATGGTTAGATCTTTCTTTTTAAATGAAGGGAAAAGGAATTTCAATGCATCCCCTGTATATCGAGTAGCATGTCTAGATCCAACGATTGCAAGGGTTTGATCACGCGTTGTTAACGTGATATCTCCTTTATAAAAAAGTATAAGTGGAGGATCATGTATTTCGCGAAGCAATTTCGGATATAATGGATGGTTAATACCAATAAAATTAATGTTCCATTTATGTAATTGAATAAGAATGGCATCAATGGGATTGTTTACAAAATCTTGATATATTTGATCTTTCTTTTTAGATTTAATTGTTGATAAATATAGTTGTAATATTGCTTGCTGCTCGTGTTTATTGTAAAACATAAAATCATTCTTATATTTCAGCAATCGATGTATTTGCTGTGTGGACAATCCTGAGAAACGCAATTTCAAAAATAAATAATCTATGTTCATATATCGTACTCCTTTATAAAATAATTATAAAGTAAAACGATATAAAGTTTGTTTACAAATTAAATTCATTTAGACTGTATTTGTAATCTAGTTTTAAGAAGAAATTTAAATACGTACCCCACACTACTTCAACACCATACAAAATTCAAACACTGAAAATAGCACAAACTCCAACATATTTTAGGAGTTTGTGCTCATTTTTAAGCTATTCTATTATTAAATTGCTTTATTTAATAGTAAGTAACTGTTCATAGATGCCAGCTTCTTTTGCAGCATCAATTAATGTTGTACCAATTTCTGATGGTGTATCAGCAGTTTTCACACCACAACTGTTTAGTGTTTTAATTTTCTCTTCTGCTGTACCTTTACCGCCAGAAACAATTGCGCCAGCATGACCCATACGTTTTCCTGGAGGAGCTGTTTGTCCACCAACGAAACCTACAACAGGTTTGTTCATGTTAGCTTTAATCCATTCAGCAGCTTCTTCTTCAGCAGTACCGCCGATTTCACCAATCATAACAACTGCTTTCGTTTCATCATCTTCATTAAATTGTTTTAATACATCGATAAAGTTAGTACCGTTAACTGGATCTCCTCCGATACCTACTGCAGTTGTTTGACCAATACCTTCTTCAGTCAACTGATGTACAGCTTCATAAGTTAATGTACCTGAACGTGAAACGACGCCCACATGGCCTTTTTTGTGTATATAACCAGGCATGATACCAATCTTACATTCATCTGCAGTAATAACACCTGGACAGTTTGGTCCAATCACACGTGTTTTCTTGCCTTCTGAATAACGTTTTACTTTAACCATATCGATAACTGGAATATGCTCTGTGATACATATAGCTAAATCTAACTCAGCTTCAATACATTCTAAAATAGCATCTGCTGCAAATGGAGCAGGTACATAGATTACTGAAACAGTTGCACCAGTTTCTTCTTTAGCTTCTTCAACAGTATTGAAAACTGGTACGCCTTCTACTACTTGTCCACCTTTACCTGGAGTTACCCCTGCAACAATTTGCGTACCATATTCAAGCATTTGTTTTGTATGGAAAAGTGCAGTAGACCCTGTGATACCTTGTACAATTACTTTTGTATTTTTATCTATCATTACGCTCATCTTAGCGTTCCCATCCTTTCCTTACGCTTCTTTTACAAGTTTTACGATTTTTTGTGCGCCTTCTGCCATTGTTGCAGCTGGTTCAATAGCTAATCCTGATTCATTCAGAATTTCTTTACCTCTTTCAACATTTGTACCTTCTAAACGTACAACTAACGGTAAAGTTAATTCAACTTCTTTAACTGCAGCAACAATACCTTCAGCAATGATATCGCATTTCATAATACCACCAAAGATATTAACAAAGATACCTTTTACGTTTTCATCACCTAATATGATTTTAAACGCTTCAGTAACTTTTTCTTTCGTTGCGCCGCCCCCTACGTCAAGGAAGTTCGCTGGATTACCACCAAAGTGATTAATTGTATCCATTGTCGCCATTGCAAGACCAGCACCATTTACCATACAACCAATGTCGCCATCTAATGCAATGTATGATAAATCATATTTAGAAGCTTCGATTTCTTTTGGATCTTCTTCTTCTAAATCGCGTAATTCTTGGATATCTTTATGTTTAAATAACGCATTATCATCAAAATTAAGTTTTGCATCTAATGCAAGTACTTGTCCATCACCTGTAGTTACAAGTGGGTTGATTTCAACAATTGAACAATCTTTTTCAATAAATACATTATAAAGTGATACTAAAAATTTAGCTGCTTTATTAATTGATTCTTTAGGAATATTAATATTGAAAGCAATCCTTCTTGCTTGATAAGGCGCTAATCCAACAACTGGATCGATTGTTTCTTTGAAGATTTTTTCAGGTGTCTCAGCAGCAACCTTTTCGATTTCAGTACCGCCTTCTTCTGATGCCATCAAAGTTACTCTGTCAGTTGCACGATCGATTACAAATCCAACATAATATTCTTTTTGAATGTCGCAGCCTTCTTCTATGTAAAGGCGCTTAATTTCTTTACCTTCTGGCCCTGTTTGATGTGTTACTAATGTTTTACCTAATAATTCTTTCGCATATGTTTCCACTTCAGATAGTGATTTTGCAATTTTAACGCCGCCTGCATTACCTCTACCCCCGGCGTGAATTTGCGCTTTTACAACATATACATTTGAATCTAATTCTTTTGCCTTTTCAACTGCTTCTTCAACAGTAAATGCTACACGTCCTTCTGGGACAGCAACGCCCATTGAACGAAATATTGCTTTACCTTGATACTCGTGGATATTCATTCTCCATCCTCCTGTTTCTTAGGTTAAGTTCATATTTAATTATAGGAAATGAAAGCGCTATTGTAAACTGATTTAAACTACTTATTTCAATTCTTTTAATTTTTAGATTATTTATAAAGCGATTTAATTGGTTGAAATGTTTTTCTGTGGGCATTTAAAATGCCGTGATTTTTAATTGCATCTAAATGTTGTTGAGTTCCGTAACCAACGTTTTTTTCAAACCCATACTCCGGAAACTTTTGTGCAAGCTGCGTCATATATCTGTCCCTATTTTCTTTAGCTAGGACACTTGCTGCAGCAATTGATACACTTTTAGCATCACCTTTTACAAGTGATGTTTGATCGATATCTGTTTCTAGTGTCATCGCATCAATGAGTAAATGGGTAGGCTGAACTGACAATCCGTTGATCGCACGTTTCATAGCTAATTTTGTCGCTTCATAAATGTTGATTTCATCAATTTCTTCTACTGTGGCATAGCCGAATGCATAAGCATGTAATTCTTCTAATAATTGGCGCTCTAATACTTTTCTTTTTTTGGCGGTCAGTTGCTTCGAATCATTGAGGCCTGTATAGTGATGATCATGATTTAATATCACCGCACATGCAACAACTGGTCCTGCGAGTGGGCCTCTGCCTACTTCATCGATACCACAAATCATCGCATTTCCATCATTTGCTAATATTTGATTTTCATAAAAAGTCATAGCTTGATATTGATTTAATAATTGTTGTTCCTTATCTAGTTGCTTGATTCGTGTTACTATGGCTTTTTGGACACCTTTACGGTCATCTTTATAAAATGGTTGAAGCTGGATTTCATTAACTGAGTGTAAGGTGGCTAAGTGGTCTTTAATATCTTTGATTGTTTGCTTCATAAATTCACGTTACACTTCCATTTCTTTAATAACATCAAACGTATATGTTCCTATTTTCGCATTTCTAATTTCATGTATGATTAATTCAATGACCGCTTCATAGTCAACTTCATTACCACTACGCAACAATCCTCTACGACGTCCAATAGCATCAAACCATTCTATATTTTCTGCTTCTATCGGTACATCTATTTTATAATGATTTTTCAATCCTTCATAATGATGCGTTTTTAAAAATTCAAGACCGTAAATGGCAACTTCATCTAAATGAACGATACTATCTTTAATCGCACCTGTAATACTTAGTTTTTTTCCTACGAGTTGGTCTTCAAATTTGGGCCAAAGTATACCTGGTGTATCTAATAATTGGAGCGAATTGCCAACTTTGATCCATTGTTGTTGCTTTGTAACACCAGGTGTATTTCCAGTTTTAGCAATAGATTTGTGGGCTAACTTATTAATAAGTGTAGATTTCCCAACATTAGGAATGCCGACGATCATCGCACGAATCGCACGTGGTTTTAATCCTTTTTTCTTTTCACGCTCAAATTTTTCTTGTGTTGCTTTAATAGCTGCTTGTTCTACTAATTTTAGTCCTTTTCCATGTTTAGCATCAATCGCCACAGGATAATAGCCTTTTTCTTTAAAATAAGACTCCCATTTTTCTAATTCTTTTAAATTCGCCATGTCTTTTTTATTCAAAATAACTACTCTCGGTTTCTGCTGTATAACATCATCAATCATTGGGTTTCTTGAACTATAAGGAATACGAGCATCTACTAGTTCAAAAACAACATCTACTTTCTTTAATTGTTCTGCAACTTCGCGTTTTGCTTTCGCCATATGCCCTGGATACCATTGAATTACCATGTACATCACCTTTCTCATACGTTTATGTTTCAAAATTATATATTTTACTCATACCATTCATTGACCTTAAAATCATAACATGAGGGATGAATAGTTATAAATAAAAATTTGTATTTACTTTATTAAAAAACTCATTCACACTATTTTCCTATAATAATTACCAAATTGTCTAGAA
>NZ_PPRL01000027.1:0-22084 GCF_002902235.1 Staphylococcus ureilyticus | reverse complement strand
GAGTATCTTACCAATACTAAATTTCAAAATAAGTATAATATTTAAATTAATTTTCTTAAATTAAATAATGGTAATTTTTATCAATAATTCTAAAAAATCGTTACAATGGAATTAAAAATAATTCGATTACAGGAGACTACTCATGAAAAGGATGCTTTTTTACATATTATTATGCTTTATATTAGCAATCATTGGACATGGCTATGTTATCTATAGATTTATAAATGAGGGTGTTTTATTTACGGGGCCCAATGATGGCATGGAACAAATGATACCGATGCAAATGTATTTGTATGATAAATGGAGTCAAGGTCAATGGTTTTACGCCACTGATTTCGGATTAGGTGGAGATTTTTTCACTGACCTAAGTTACTATTTTTCAACCAATATTTTGTTTATACTTAATGTAATTTTTATCTTTCTCATAAAGTTAGCGATTGATTGGGACACGCAAGACATTATGTTTTGGATGACAAATGCTATTGTATTGTCCATTTTTAAATCAACATTAGCGATGTTAGCAACTTTTGGTTTTGTACGCTATATTACTCAAAATAAAAGCATCGCAGTACTAACGTCATATCTTTTTGTCATATCACCACTCTATTTTAGATTTACTGTATATTGGCCATTTTTCAGTGATATTTTTATATTATTACCGCTACTCTTATGGTCTATTGAATTATTTTTACAAAAAGAAAAAAAAGCCATGTTTATCATCATAGTCACAGTTTCATTAATAAATAACTTTTATTTTGCGTATTATCAACTCATCGTAGGTCTAATCTATTTTACAGTTAGACTAATATTTAAACATAGACATGATATCGTTCCTAGGTTTAAAGCAATATATACCATCTTCATTGCTGCAATTTTAGCACTTGGTTGCAGTCTTTTCTTTTTTTATCACGGTTTACGTGCTTATACCAATAACAGACGTATACCTTTTAATGGAGACGTAGATTTTTTAGAACCTTTCAACCAAAACACGAATGTATTTTATGACAATTACTTAATAGTCATTTTATTTTTAGTAATACAAGCACTGTTATCATTTAAACTATACAAGCATTTTTATTTTAAGTTATTTGCAATTTTTATGATACTTACTATAGGCGCTAATTATTTACCATTTGTCGATCAGCTCTTTAATGGTTTTTCTGCTCCTCAAAAAAGATGGCATTATCTAATTGCTTTTAACGCAGCATTGCTCATAGGGCTATATGTAAAGTACTTTAGCACGCTAACAATTAAAAACTATATTTTTTCTTCAATCATCAGTTTAAGTTTTGTTTTTGTGAGCGCGTGGATTTATGATGATTTTGTTTCATGGCTCTGGTTTACACCTATTGTTTGTTTGATAGGCTTGCTGGTACTGTGTCTTAAAGCTCCAGCTTATCGTAAACGTTTCATTTATTTTTATTATACTGCCATATTGATATTAGCAACACTTGTTGTAGCCGTTTTTATACGCAATCAAATTTATTTTGAAGATCATGTTGAACGAGCAAATCGCTATTATGTCAATGCAAGTCTATTTAACACACCGTTACAAAGACAATTAGTCTCTGAAATGAATCATTCAAAAACGGAAGACGAACGTATCGATTGGCGTGTTAATGAACAAGATAACACACCTATGTATCAATTCTTTAAAGGTTCAAGTTTATATTCAAGTATTTTTCATCACAACATTTTAGACTATTACTATGATGATTTGAAAATCAACCTTCAATCTGAATCTGTGAGTAGATACCAAAGTACTAATGGACGACAAAATATTAGCAGTTTATTTTCAATGAAATATTTAATGTTAAAAGATTACGAAAACAATGTGCCTAGTTATTTTAAAAATGTAAAAAGTGAGGGACAATACCACATTTATGAGAATACTTTAAACTTGCCTTCTGTAAAAGTGACTAATCAAATCTATAATTCTGACACTTTAAAAACGCCTATCGATCGAGAACATGCGATGTTGGATGGTGTTGTTATAAAAAATTCAGGTAAACCTTACACGGATAACGCACAAAACCTTATCGATGCGACCAAAATATCTTACCAAAATATAAAAATAAAAAATAATCAACAAATCAATCTGCCCAAAAACCAAGGTCAAATTAAAATTCACGTCCCAAATCACATAAGAAAACGTTATTCAGACTTTTATTTAAATTTAAAAGTTCGACGTGGTCAACCCGACAGTAATTATACAATTAATATAAATAATTATGCTAACCACCGGTTGTATAACAATTCGACCTATAAAACTGGTGTTGAAAACCAACTATATAGGACACAACCAGACAAAGATGGTAATATTAACATAGCTATTAACCCTAGAGGTAGTTATTATTTTGATATTCAAAGTCTTCATGGTGAAAATTATAGCAAACTCAAAAAAGCCTATAATAAGAAACAAAATCATTATTATAATGATATTAAAAATGGAGTAAAAGTGAAGTTAGCACCACATACAAAGGGAATCGCAACGATTAACATTCCATATCGTGACGGTATGGTGGCTTATGTAGATCATAAAAAAGTAAAACCTAAAAAAGTAAATTATATGATGACTGGCGTACCAGTCACTAAACAAGATAGTGAAATTATCATTAAATACCGCCCTAAATATTGGTTTACGATGATTATAATTTCAGTTATAAGTATCTTAATAAGTATTTTTTGGTGTCTAAAGAAAAAATCTAAACTTAAATAAAGGAGTTTATCTGAGATGAGGTATGACCGTGTTTCATAGAATTTGGTCCCACAAACTATCAAGATTTTTAACAATTCTTTTAATGGGCGTCGGCGTAGCTTTATTAACGTTCACACCTTATATTTATCGCTATTTAACTGACGGTACTGTATTTAGTGGTCATGGTGATGGTTTTAGGCAAATGATGCCTTTCCAAATGTATCTTTACGAACACCTTAGCCAATTCAAAAGTTTTTATGACCATTCTTTTGGTTTAGGTGGAGATTATGTTAAAGATTTATCCTATTACTATGCAACCTCACCTTTTGTACTAATTAATTTTTTATTCGTGTGGTTATCTGAAGTAATATTTAATAGCAACCCTAGCGACATCACGTATTGGGCAAGCAATCAATTAATAGTAGCTTTTTTCAAATGCATCGCTACATTTACCGTTGCGTTCTATTTCTTTAATTATATCAAGCTCAAAAAACACATAGTATTTTTGGCTTCAATGTTATATGCAGCTTCAACAACCGTTATTTATTTTAATTTTACTTGGTCATATTATGGAGATTTATTAATTTTTCTTCCCCTATCTTTGCTCGGTATTGAACGGTTTTACAAAGATAGAAAAATAGGATTATTTATTTTTTCTATTGCTTTAACATTATTTTCTAATTTTTATTTTAGTTATTACGAAGCTATTGTAATTTTGAGTTACTTTATCTATAGATGTGTGTTCCCTCATGCAAAAGATATTGTTACTAGGAAGCAACAACTTTGGATGATTCCTACAGCTGTTATATTAAGTACTTTAATTGCTATTTGGGGCTTTTATACTGGCGTTTCTTCTTTTTTAAACAATGATAGAGTAAGTAATCCTAATTTTAATTTTGGTGTCATTACAGATTTCGCACGACAAAAACATTTTTTTACAAACGGATTTTATATCACTGTGACTATCATCGCACTCATTGCCTTACTATCTTTTAAACTATATCGACATTATTATTATAAACTTTTTGCGATTGCAACTTGGATCATGCTTATAGGGGCACTAACCCCTCTTTTCGATAGTATGTTTAATGGGTTCTCAACGCCTGAACGCCGTTGGGTTTATATATTTGCACTTACTACTGCTGGATTAATAGCATTGTTCATTCATTATTTATCTGAATTATCTTTGAAGTCGTATATATTCGCTTCCCTTCCAGTATTAATGATTATGGGAATCATGCAAATGATCGTTAAAGACCAGAAAATGACATGGATGGGCATCTGTCTCGTAATTATGATTTTTATCGGCATATTGCTTTATAAAAAATCACTATTCAAATTAAATTGGCCGTCTATTGTGCTAATCATATTATTCATTATTCAACAAGCGATTATTTTAGATAACGACCATGTCAATAATGTTCAAAAATACGAATCAACTGTTTCATCAATGCATGATTCAAAATATAAAAGTCCTGCACTAGCGAATAAAATAGATAAAATTAAACAGCATCAAGACGATCCATTCAGTAGAATTGATTACATGTCACAATACGGCTTGAATTCACCAATGATATATCATTTTAACGGTATTGCATTATATTCAAGCATTTTCGATGGCGACATTTTAAAGTATTATGATAAAACATTACAAATCAATATGCATACGGATAAAAACAGCACTTATCGTCTACTTTCAAATAGAGCAAATTTGATGGCACTTTGGGATGTCAATGATCGCATTCGTCGCCCAGAAGACAAGAATATCCCCTATGGCTTTTCTAAGCAAAGTACAATCAAACATTCTGATGAGGAAACCTTTATACATTCAACAAATAAAGCCAATTATCCTAGTGCGCACATTACAAATAAAGTATTTGATAAAAAAGACCTCAAATCGCCTATGGATAAAGAACAAGCTATGTTACAAGGGATAGTTTTTGATCAAGCAGATGAATATCCTACAAATCAACAGTTCACACCAAATAAAAACTTACTATCAGAAACTTCTACTAATTTAATTAATGCAAAGCGTACGCAAAAAAATAAATTAACCGTTTCTAAGGATGGTGGAGGTGTCCATTATCAGTTACCAGCATCTATTGCAAATCAGTATGAAGATCTCTATGTAGAGATGGATGTTGAATTGTTAGGGCCAGACAAGGCTCACAATGTTGGTGTGAATGAATATAATCAACATCGTAATAACCTATCTTATAAATATAGACGTTTTGTCACTCCAGTAACGATGCGAGTAAAATCTGTGCAAGACTTGAATATAAAATTATCTAAAGGTAATTATCGCTTTAATGTTAAAGGAATTTATGGAGAAAACTACGATGTATTAAAGAAAGCACATAAACAACTACATTCTGTGAAAGTTTCACAAAATCCACGTCATTATACAATTAAAAAAAATAAAAATGATGAAGGCTACCTCGTATTGCCAATGCCTTATAGAGATGGAATGAAAGCTTATACAGACAAAGGCAAAACATTACCAGTTAAAAAAGGTAATGGTATCATGACAGTAATTCCTGTAGAGCAAGGACAAAAGACAATTACACTTAAATATACACCGCCCCATACATGGTTATTAGTAATAATAAGTATTATTGGAATCATTTTAAGTTTCGTTTATACAAAATGGATTTATATTAAAAAATGATAATATCATCTTCAAATTGATTACAAAATATAAAAAAGAAGCAGTTCCGATTAGGAACCGCTTCTTTTTTATGACTTTTATGCTGATTAACGAATTTCTTTAATTCTAGCAGCTTTACCACGTAATTCACGTAAGTAATATAATTTAGCACGACGTACTTTACCGCGACGTTTAACTTCAATTTTTTCGATTTTTGGAGTGTGTAATGGGAATGTACGTTCCACACCTACACCTGAAGAAATCTTACGTACTGTGAAAGTTTCTGAAATACCTCCACCGCGACGTTTGATTACAACACCTTCGAATACTTGGATACGTTCGCGAGTACCTTCAATAATACGTACGTGAACTCTTAAAGTGTCACCTGGACGGAATGAAGGTAAGTCTGTGCGTAATTGTGATTGTGTTACTGCTTCGATTAATTTGTGATTACTCATTATTTTTTCTCTCCTTCAACCTATGTTCTTGCCTAGACAAATATATAGCAGCGGATCATAGTGATTTTCGTGTGTCGCACACTTAAATTATGTTAGCACACTGTTATTCATTTTTCAATTGCTTTTTGTATCTTTCTAAAATATCTTTGTCTTTATCAGTAAGTGGATAATTTTCTAATAAATCTGGACGCTTTTCCCATGTACGTATCAGTTTTTGTTCATGACGCCATTGATCAATATGCGCATGATTCCCTGACAATAATACCTCTGGTACGTTCATATCTTGATAGGAACGTGGTCTGGTATATTGTGGAAATTCTAATAATCCATCCTGAAAAGAATCATCTTCATGTGATTGTTGATTACCTAAAACACCTGGAATTAATCTTACTATTGCATCGGTCATTACCATCGCAGGTAATTCTCCACCTGTTAAAACATAATCTCCCATAGAAATTTCATCCGTAACTAAATGCTGACGGATACGTTCATCATATCCTTCATAATGCCCACAAATAAAAACTAAATGTTCGGAATGACTGAGTTCCTGTGCAATTTCTTGATTAAATGGTCGACCTTGTGGACACATTAAAATCACACGTGTATTTTCTGTTTTGTCAATATCTTTCATTGCATTAAATATAGGTTCTGGTTTAAGCACCATACCTTGCCCTCCACCGAATGGATAATCATCTACTTGATTATGCTTATTTTCAGCAAAATCTCTAAAATCGACAGTATTAATTTGTAGCATTTCCTTATCTTGCGCTCTTTTTAAAATCGATTGATTTAATACACCGTCAAACATTTGAGGGAACAAAGTTAAATAATCTATCTTCATTACTCCAACAGTCCTTCCATAGGCGTAATATCAATTCGTCTACCTTCAATATCTATATGTTTAACAACATCTTCTATATATGGTATAAGATATTCTTTATCACCTTTGACAACCCAAACATCATTGGCACCCGTTTCAAAAATTTCTATCACTCTTCCAATAGGTGTTTCATTATCATCGAATACGGTACAGCCAATAATATCTGAGTAATAGTATTCATGCTCCCCTAATTCAATTTCTTCGTGGTCTCTATCTTGTAAAAGGATTTCACCTTTTAAGTGCTCAATATCATTAATATTGTTGATACCTTCAAAGGTCAACATGTGCAACCCTTTATGCATACGATATGTCGCAATTTTCAATTCTAATGTTGGTTCGTTTTGACGTTCTATCATCACAGTTTCACCTGGTTGAAAGCGTACATCTGTAAAATCTGAGTGAGATTGGACTTTAATTTCGCCTTTTATACCATGTGTATTGATAATTTTGCCTATTTCTACTTTCATATAAGCTCCTCCGATAATGTATATGTATCATTGAAATTCGTTATTTTTTATTTTTCGACTAAAATAATTATAACATGAATTGTTAGTATTATTTTAAACCTTCTCTATATGTTATGAGCTAAAATATTGTATAAATCATCTTAAGTCATTCTTGATCAATGTATTCACTCGTATAAGCCTACTAAATTGTTGATGTTGCTTTATATAAATGATTACCGGTATGCTAATTTAAAAGGCTGGGACAAACGAATTGTCTCAGCCTTTTATGATTATATTGGCATGCACAATGGTTAACATTCAACCATAGTCATCCATACCGAGATGAGTCGTCGAAATCATTTTAAATGACTACGATTTCCACGACTCTCTCTTTTTTTAAAATTTTTATGTGCTAATAATGACGATTATTTTTGATCGTCAAATTTTTTCAAGATACCTTCTCTTGATAAGATGTTGTGTACAGTATCTGTTGGTTTAGCACCATTTTTCAACCATTTTAATGCTAACTCTTCGTCAATTTTAACTTCTGGAGCATTTACATTATTTGGATTATAAGTTCCGATTTGTTCGATGTTACGACCATCACGTGGCGCACGAGCATCTGCTGCTACGATACGATAGAATGGATTTCTTTTTGAGCCTAAACGTGTTAAACGTAATTTAACTGCCATTTATATTCTCTCCTTTGATTGTTCTAATTTTTATTTTCTACAAGAAATAATATTAACAGTTATCTAGAAGTTTGTAAAGAGTTTCTTCTTTACCATTTTATACTTTTAATCACTTCATTGTACCAATATTATTTTCGATATCATCGTAAACTTGACATTAACTATTAAACACTATAAATTGAAAATAAATTAAATATTAAATGCACTAGGGGTGTTTTTTAACTGAGATGAGATTTACTCAAACCCTTTGAACCTGATCTAGTCCATACTAGCGGAGGGAAGTGTTACAAAAATAACAAAGCTATATCAACATATTAACTATAGATTGTAGATTTTTAGTACACAGCTTCTCTTATGGAGGTTGTGTATTTTTTTATTTAATAAATGATTCCAGGAGTGAAATGATGAGTAAAACAATACTTATAACTGGTAGCAGTAGAGGATTAGGCGCATCCATTGCAAAAACTTTAGGTAGCCAAGGGCATCATGTAATTATCAATTATTTTCAGAATAAGACATTAGCAGAAAAGGTTGTAGACGAAATTGGTCACGAACATGCAATTGCGATTCGTGCTGATGTCACAGACAGAGCACAAGTAGATCAATTAATTGCAGAAGCCACCAATCATTTTGGAAAAATAGATGCTGTTGTGAATAATGCGCTTATAGGGTTTAAATTTGATCCTTCTCGCCAAAAATCATTTAAAGACTTAAATTGGTCAGATTACCAACAACAAATTGACGGCACTCTAAAAGGCGCTTTTAATGTAACCCAAAGTGTTATCGACCAATTTATTGAGCATAAATCAGGTACTATTATATCTATCGGAACGAATTTATACCAAAATCCTGTCGTTCCCTATCATGAATATACTACCGCTAAATCAAGTTTAATCGGTTTTACAAGAAATATTGCTGCTGAACTTGGTCAATATGGCATCAAAGCTAATGTCGTTTCTGGTGGTTTATTAAAAACTACAGACGCCAGTGCTGCCACTTCAGATGAAGTATTTGAATTAATTGAACAGACTACACCATTACATAAAGTAACAACACCACAAGATGTAGCAAATATGGTAGCATTTCTAGTTAGCGATCAAGCTAATGGTATCACTGGTCAAAATATTACCGTAGATGGCGGTTTAACTATGAACTAAAATATGGAGGGCATCAATTATGACGCACGATCAACATCTCAATATAGGTGTATTAATTTACGGTTGTGGCCATCACCAAGCTGCATGGCGTATGCAAGATTCTAGTATTGAACGAATCGGTGATATCAATTATTATCAATCGTTAGCTCGACTATCAGAACGAGGCTTGCTAGATGCTATATTTTTTGCTGATAATCAATCTTTTCCTGCAAAAACGGATAATGACATGCCTGCTTTTTGGTTTGACCCTTTAATGAATTTAGCAGCAATTGCGCAAGTAACTCATCATATAGGTCTTGTTGCGACTATCTCAAGTACATTTTCGAATCCTTTTACTGCTGCAAGACAATTATTGAGTCTTGATCATATGAGCCAAGGACGTGCAGGTTGGAATTTAGTAACATCTATGACGGATTTAGAAGCTGCAAATCATAGCATGTCTAGTTTACCCGCACATCACGAACGCTACAAAAAAGCAGATGAATTTGCATGTGTTATGAATCAACTATTAACATCTTGGAGCTTAGAAGAATTTGTACATGACAAGACACAAGATATTCTAATCAATGCAAATCATATCCATGCCATTAGTCATACTGGAGAACACTTTAAAGTACAAGGACCTTTAACAACACCAAGTAGCCTACAAGGAAAACCTGTTGCTATGCAAGCTGGTGCATCCGACCCTGGTATTGCACTAGCTACGAAATACGCAGATGCCGTTTATGCAGTAGCTTGGAATATACAACAAGCTACTACATTTAGAAAAAGATTAAATCATCAACTGGAATTAGCAGGTAAATCAAAGAACAGTTTGAAAGTCTTTCCAGGACTAGTCACATATGTCGCACCAACATACGAAGAAGCTTTTGCTAAAAAGCAAAAACTAGACACACATTTAGCAACTGAAACAGCATTAAATCAATTAGAATTTTTCATTCATCAAGATTGTCATAATTGGGATTTGGATGAACCGGTCCCATATTTACCACCATTGGAATCTTTTAATGGCCCTAAAGGTCGTTACCAAACTGTATTGGAAATTATAAAAGATAAAAACCCAACTTTGCGACAATTGTTAGGCTATCTCAGTGCAGGTGGTGGACACTTGACACTCATCGGAACGCCTGAACAGATTGTTGACGAAATGGAACGTTGGTTCAATGCAGGGGTAGCTGATGGATTTAATTTAATGCCACCAACTTTACCAAATAGCTTAGAAGATTTTGTAGATTACATCATTCCCGAATTACAAAAAAGAAATCTTTTTAGAATACAATATGAGGGTAAGACATTTAGGGAAAATATGAATTTACCTAAATCAAATTAAATAACTTCCCACCTACACATAAAATTTCATCATTTAATATTTTCCATGATTTTGTAACGCGCTGACGCCTAGGGTTATGATATGAACGAGAGACTACTGGCTCGAGCCATATCCCCAGGCAAGCATGCGCGAGCAAAATCACTTATGATTCATATAAAAAGGACCAATCCATTTTCATACGGATTGGTCCTTTACTTTGTAATATGCCTTATGTTCTACTCACTGCTTTTACAACTATTTTATAGACAATTGTTAAAACGGTAAATTCATACCATTTAACATATTCTCCATTTGTTTACGTTTACCTTTTTTACCTTTGCCGCCACCAGAAAATTGCTTCATCATTTTCTTCATTTCGTTAAATTGTTTCATCAATCTGTTAACTTCTTGAACAGTACGTCCTGAACCCTTAGCTATACGTTTTTTACGTGATACATTTAATGTTTCTGGGTTATTACGTTCATTAGGTGTCATAGATTGAATAATAGCTTTAATATGGTCAATTTGTTTATCATCCATATTAAGATTATTCATCCCTTTCATTTTGTTCATACCAGGAATCATTTTCATAATGTCATCTAATGGACCAAGGTTTTTAACTTGATCTAATTGTTCTAAGAAATCTTCCAAAGTAAATGATGACGTACGCATTTTCTTTTCTAAATCTTTCGCTTTATCTTCATCTACATCTTGTTGTGCTTTTTCTATTAAACTTAATACATCACCCATACCTAATATTCGAGAAGCCATACGTTCTGGATGAAATGGTTCTAAACCATCTAATTTTTCACTCATACCAACAAATTTAATTGGCTTTTGTGTCACTGATCTAATTGATAAAGCAGCACCACCACGTGTATCACCATCTAGTTTAGTCAAGGTTACACCTGAAACTTCTAGCTGTTCATCAAACGATTGCGCTACATTTACTGCGTCTTGACCAGTCATCGCATCAACAACAAGCATAATCTCATCTGGTTTAGTAATTTCTTTTACATCACTTAATTCTTCCATTAATGCTTCATCAACATGCAAACGACCTGCCGTATCAATAATAACAAAATCTAAATGTTCTTCCTTTGCGTGTTTAATGGCATTTTCTACAATTTGTTGAGGTTTTACTTGATCCCCTTCACTGTAAACAGGAATATCAATTTGCTTACCAACAGTTTGTAATTGGTCAATCGCAGCTGGTCTATAAATATCGGCTGCTACTAATAATGGTTTTTTGTTGTATTTTTTACGCATGAGTAATGCTAATTTACCTGCAGTTGTAGTTTTACCTGCACCTTGTAAACCAACCATCATCACAACTGTTGGCGGTTTATTGGCCATCTTGATGGTTGCATTTTCGCCACCCATCAGTTGTGTAAGTTCTTCTTGTACTATCTTAATGACTTGTTGTCCAGGTGTTAATGACTTCATTACATCTGAACCTAAAGCTCGTTCTGATACGGTTTTGACAAAATCCTTTACGA
Organism: Staphylococcus ureilyticus; assembly: GCF_002902235.1. Lineage (GTDB taxonomy): Bacteria > Bacillota > Bacilli > Staphylococcales > Staphylococcaceae > Staphylococcus > Staphylococcus ureilyticus. Next base: position 10,298 of record NZ_PPRL01000027.1, on the reverse strand, counting down.
CTTTAAAGTTAACGTCTGCTTCAAGTAATGCTAATCGGACTTCTCGCATCATTAATTTAATATCTGCTTCTGTAACTTTTCCTTTGCCACGGATCTTTTGCATCGTCCCTTGAAGACGATCGGATAATCCTTCAAATGCCATATCATTACCCTCCTTTATACTCTCAATTATTCCAAATCTTCAAGCGTTTGAAGATACTGTTTAATTATTTCTGGCTCATCAATATGCTTTTTGATCGCTTCATATATGTTTTGTCGTTTTTCAAAATTTTGATAAAGGCCTAGTTTCATTTCATAATCTTCTACTAAATCACCAGTTCTTCTTATGTTATCATACACTGCTTGGCGGCTCACATCAAACGTATCTGCAATCTCACTTAAAGAATAATCCTGTAGATAAAATAGTTCTAGATAGTTACGTTGTTTTTCCGTTAATAATGATTGATAAAAATCAAATAAATAATTCATACGTATAGTCTTAATTAAATCATTTTGTGTCATCTGTATGGCCTTCATTCTGTACATCCGTGCTATCTGTATGATCATCCGCTGCATTTGAATCATCAACATTTTGTTCAATCATATCAGCAAACAGTCCATATACATAGCTTTCTGGATTAAATGGTTGTAAATCATCTAATTTTTCACCTAAACCAACATATTTAACTGGTATTTTTAATTCATTACGTATCGCTAAAACGATACCGCCTTTTGCAGTACCATCCAGTTTAGTTAATACAATACCAGTCACATTCGTAACCTCTTTGAATGATTTAGCTTGGGACAAGGCATTTTGTCCAGTAGTAGCATCTAAACAAAGTAGGACTTCATGAGGCGCTTCAGGTACTGCTCTACCTATCACACGTTTTACTTTTTCTAGTTCATTCATCAAATTAGATTTGTTTTGTAAACGGCCAGCAGTATCACATATTAAAATATCTACACCCTTACTTTTAGCTGCATTAATGGCATCATACATAACTGCTGCAGGATCCGAACCTTCTTTTTGACTCATTACTTCTACGCCAACACGCTCTCCCCAAATTTTGAGTTGTTCAATAGCACCAGCTCTAAAAGTATCACCAGCTGCTAGCATCACTTTCTTACCTTCAGCTTGATAGCGATGTGCTAATTTACCAATTGTTGTCGTTTTGCCCACACCATTGACACCTACCATTAAAATGACATTTAACCCTTCATTTTCAATGTTCATAATTTCTGAGTGTTCATCGTCTTGATGATAGATTTCTACAATTTTTTCTACGATAACTTCTCGCAAATCTTCAGTTTCTGAAATATTACGACGTTGTGCTTCGGTACGTAATTCTTCTACGAGTTCCATCACTGTGTTAAAACCAACATCTGCAGTTATTAACATTTCTTCCAGTGCTTCAAAGAAATCTTCATCAACTTTACGATAACGTGCAATTAAATTGTTTAACTGTTCTTGGAAATTTTCACGCGACTTTTCTAATCCAGCTCTAAATTTTGCACCAAGTTGTTGCGCTTCAATTTCTTCAAAGTCCTCAATTGAAATTAATCCGTCGTCATCAAAATCAGCTTCTTTTAATTTTTTTGGCTGCTTTGTTTTTTCCTTAGGCGCTTCGGATGATTGAGGTTGATCTACATCTAATTCAGATTGTTGTTCTTGTTCTAATTCGTCTGGTTTTTGATTTTCTGCAGACGTTGTGAATTTATCTTTTAGTCGTTTGAAAAAGCTCATACTTGTTCCTCCTTAATGACTTCATCAATCGTATTTAAATTGACACTTACTAATTTTGATACACCTGACTCTTGCATCGTTACACCATATAAACGATCAGAAAATTCCATTGTACCCTTACGATGTGTAATGACTATAAACTGAGTTTGGTTTGATAATGCTTTTAAATATTGTGCATAACGTATAACATTGGCTTCATCTAAGGCTGCTTCTACTTCATCTAAAATGACAAATGGTGCCGATCTCACTTTTAAAATAGCGAACAACAAAGCAATTGCACTCAAAGCACGTTCCCCACCACTTAATAGTGATAGGTTTTGCAGTTTCTTACCTGGTGGTTGAACAATAATATCTACCCCTGCTGATAAATAGTCATCATCTGTCAAGCGCAACTCTGCTTGTCCTCCACCGAATAGTGATTTAAATACTTCAGAAAAATGACCTTGTACAGCGTGAAAAGTCTCTTTAAATCGTTCTTTCACTTCATTATCCATTTCTTCTATTAATTGTTCTAACGTCGCTTTGGCTGCTCTTAAATCAGCACGTTGTTCATTCAAGAATGTATAGCGTTCGTTGATTTCTTCAAATTGTTCAATTGCATTTAAATTTACGGGGCCTAATTCTTCTATAGACATTTTGGTTAATTTTACTTTTTTTCGTAAACTGTCAATATCCTCTTCTAGTGTATATAATTCACTTGCCCGTTCATAAGTAAGATGATACTGTTCGCTCAAATGATCTATCGCATGATTGATTAGCACATCTAAACGAGATTGTTCTGCTTTAATATCTTGGTAACGATTTTCAATCGATAAAATATCTTGATTTGCTTCTTCCAACTTACGCTCTGTTGTCTCAATTGTATCATTCAAAGTTTGGCGTTGTGATTTAATAGTAGCCAAGTCTTCTGTTAATTGCGCTTTATTACTTTTACTTTGTTCAATATTATTTTGAATCGTTTCGAAAGCTTTTTCACCAGTTATCTCATCCGAATTAAATAATTCAATTTGCTCACTCAATTTTTGTTTTTGCTCTTTTAATTGTTTAAGTTGATGCGTTAACCTTGTTTCCGTTTGCTTTTGAGTACTTAATCTTTCTTTAACTACTGCTAAATCAGATTGTTTTTGATGTAATTTTTGTTGTATTAACGTTGTACTCTCTTTACCTTCTTTTGATAATTTTGTATAGATATTAATATCTTCTTCTAATTTTTGCAATTGCGCTTGGATTGTTGCTAATTGCGCTTTTTTGTCATTTAAGGTTTGCTTACTTGTTTCACTTTGGTAACCATCATTTTTCTCAAATTCAAATTCTTCATGCTCATTTTTTAAATGTGTTTCTTGTTTACGTAATCTATCTAATTCTAAGTCAAATTTATGTACGTTTTGTTTTATCGTATTATAACTTTGACTCGTATCGAAATAATTATTACTTAACGCATCGGCTTCTTCTTTAATTGCTTGAAATTGTTTTTCAAATGAAACAGTTTGTTGCTGATAATCTTCTAATTGCGCACGCATTGTTGAGAGCTCATCTTTTTGAGATAAAATGCTCTTAGTTTTACGATCACCACCACCAGTCATGGAACCTCCTGGATTTACAATATCTCCCTCTAACGTTACGATACGTGTTCGATACCGAATTTTTCTAGCTAATTCGTTAGCATTTTTCAAGTTGTCTACAATTATTGTATTGCCTAATAAATTTTGAATCACATGTTTATAATCATTTTCAACTTGTATCGCACTTGAAGCAACGTTCACAAAACCAATTGAACTATTAGCTATCTTCAAAATATCGCTGGCAATATTACGAGGTTGAATGACGTTTAATGGTAAAAATGTAGCTCTTCCAAGACCATTTTGTTTTAAATATTGTATTGCTTGACGACCATCTTTTTCAGAATCAACGATGATATGCTGTAGCGAAGCACCTAATGCAGTTTCAATCGCTTTCGTTAAATTCGAAGGTACTTGGATAACTTCTGCTACTGCACCACGGATGCCAGAAAGTTTATTATCTTTCATTTTCAATATGTGTTTTACACCATTGAAAAAATAACTATATTCTTCTTGTTGTGTTGCTAAACTATCAATACGTGATTTTAATTTTTCATTAAATCTGTATGCTTGATGTAATTTCTCTTCGTATTCATTTTGTTGATTTTTAAGTTGCGTTAGTTTTTTTTCATAAGATGCTAAATCACTTTCTGCTTTTTTCAACTCTTTTTTCGCGATTGAACTTTGTTTCTCTGTTTCAGTGATTTGAGTTTGAATATTTTTTAATTCCTTATAGGCATCAAGCAAGCGTGAATCTAAACGTGATTGCTTCGTTTCATTTTCTTGAATTGTATGCTCTAAAAAGCGTATATCATTATTGACATCTGATTGTTCTGACATGAGTTGATAGTATTCATCTTTTATTGATTCTAACTTTTCATCATGTTGTTCATCGGACACATAAAGTTGTGATTCATATTGTTGTATCTCTTCATTTAGATCATTTTGTTTCGTTTTTAACTGTTTGATTTGTTCTTTTACTTCTGATTGCTCTTGCTTTAAATTTGTCACTTGTGTCTCTAAGCTTTCTTGTTCTTCTTCAAATCGTGCATTGGTTTGCGATTGATTCTTCTTACGTTCTTCTAACACATTCAATTGTCCAGCAAATTTTTCAACTTCTTCAGTCGCTTTAACAAGTTTAAAATTTAAAGATTCTATCTTTTCATCTAATTGTTGACGTTCAGATTTATATTGATTTAATGATTGTGTATGCTGCGCCTTTTCCGCATCTTTTGAAGCTTGTTGACTTTTTAAGCGATTGAGATTTTCGTCTAGTTCATAAATATTTTGATTATATTGTCCAATATCATAAACAGTGACCAACACATCACTTTTTTCCATTTCACTAGACAGATGTTTATATTCTTTTGCTATTGCAGCTTCTTCACGTAATGGTTCGACTCGACCTTCTAAATCAAATAAGATATCTTCTACACGCGTCAGGTTATCTTCTGTTTGATCTAATTTTTGCACAGAAGTTGCCTTTCTTTTTTTATATTTTAGTACACCTGCAGATTCTTCCAATATTTGCCTTCTATCAATTGGCTTTGCATTAAGAATCTCATCTACGCGACCTTGAGATATTATACTGAATGCTTCTTTTCCTAATCCTGAATCTAAAAATAGTTCTATGATATCTTTAAGTCGTGATCGGTCATTATTTAAATAATATTCACTTTCCCCGCTTCTATATAAACGACGTGTGACTACGAGTTCTTCTGTATCAACATTTAATTTACCTGAACTATTATCTAATTTTAATTTTACTTCAGCAAAATTTTGAGCTTTTCTATGTTCTGCACCAGAAAAAATAATATCTTCCATTTTTGCGCCACGTAATGATTTAGCAGATTGTTCACCTAAAACCCACTTAATTGCATCTGTAATATTACTCTTACCACTACCATTAGGTCCTACTATTGCCGTGACACCTTCATCAAACTGTACATTTGTATGTTCAGCAAATGATTTAAATCCAAAGGCATCAATAGATTTCAAATATACCATGCTATTCTCCTTTAAAGTGTTTCTCAGATGCGAGATAAAAACAACGTAATGCAAATACGTTCATGCTCTCGCTTCTGCTTCTATATGATTAGTGCATCAATAAATTTGTCACAGCGACTTGCAATGATTACATGCTTTATTAACTCATCTATTAGAAATGCTTTCACATCATTCATTAACGCATCTTAAATTTTTTACAATTTCGTCCAACATGCGCTAAATCGTCTGTAAGCTACACCACAATATACAATGGAACTGACATTAAACCTCTTTATTTTTCAAGAGTTTATAAGCACTTTCTGCTGCTTGTTGCTCTGATTCTTTTTTCGTTTTGCCTTTGCCTATCGCAACCGGCTTGTTTTCTAAAATCACTTCCGACGTAAATAAACGATGATGCGCAGGACCTTCTTCATTGATTAAACGATAAGTAACGTCACCTTTGTTTTGCTGATGCACATATTCTTGAAACTGTGTTTTAAAGTCCACGACGCCGTCAAGTTTATCGCCTTCCACAAATGGAAAAATCACATTTTCAGCAAATTTCCAAACAGCGGTTAGACCTTGGTCCAAATACAATGCACCTACAAAAGCTTCAAATGCATCTGATACAAGTGAGGGTCTTGTTCTACCACCTGTTTTTTCTTCTCCTTTACCTAACAAGATAAGGTCGTGTAATGCAATTTTATTCGCGAATATTACAAGTGAAGGCTCACAAACAATTGTCGCACGCATTTTCGTTAAATTACCTTCTGGTAACTCTGGATATTTGTCAAACAAATAGCGTGAAACCGTCAATTCTAATACCGAATCTCCTAAAAACTCTAAACGTTCATTATGATCTAATCTATCCATATTGAAATCGTTGATGAAGCTCGAATGTGAAAATGCTTGTTGATATAAATTCACTTTATTAAAATTCAAATTTAATTCTTGCATTTTTTTTGAAAACTTTTCTTGGAATGCATTAACCATTTCCTTTTTTTTATGATTCGTCAATACTTTTCCACCTCAATTTAAAGTAATTTTGTATATACTTATGCCTTTATATTTTACGTGAATTTATTATAAAACTAAAGGGAAAACTGCTAATCATACATTCATTTTATCATTTATAGAACATTGTTCATCTTTAAGGATTACTGTTGATATGATTACTAAAGTTAACTGCTTTTTAATAGAAAAAATCTGAGCCGTAAAATCCACGACTCAGATATTTGTTTATTATTTTTCCATACTATTGATAAAGTTAACTGCATCACCAACAGTGTTGATTTTTTCAGCTTCTTCATCTGGAATTTCAGTACCAAATTCGTCTTCTAATTCCATAACTAATTCAGCAATATCAAGTGAGTCAGCGCCTAAATCATCTTTGAAAGATGCATCTTGAGTTACTTTTTCAGCGTCAACACCTAAACGGTCAACGATGATATCTTTTACTTTGTCGAAGTTTTCCACGTCGATTCACCTCCTTTTAAAAGCCTATGATAGACTTTTATATTTTCCCATTTTATCGATTGAAATACAAGTAGTATTTCAATGAATTACATACTTAGAGCATGACATACATCCATAAGTCATATCAAGTCATGTTCAAAATGGTATGTCCGTACAGTTTCACTATTCCATAAACATACCACCATTGACATGTATTGTTTGACCAGTAATATATTTTGCTTTGTCTGAAGCTAAAAATGCTACTGTATTTGCAATATCAGTGTCTTCACCGAATCTTGCTAATGGAATTTGTTGCAACATTTGATCTTTTAAATCATCTGATAATGCATCTGTCATGTCAGATACAATAAATCCTGGTGCAACGGCATTAACTGTGATATTTCTTGAAGCTAATTCTTTCGCAGCAGATTTAGTCAATCCAATAACGCCTGCTTTTGTTGCAACATAATTAGCTTGGCCAGGATTTCCTACTGCACCAACTACACTAGATAAATTGATGATTGACCCACTTTTTTGTCTTAACATTTGTGGTGTAACCTTTTGAATACAGTTAAACACACCTTTTAAATTAGTGTCGATAACGTCATCCCATTCACTTTCTTTCATACGCATCAATAAATTATCTCTAGTAATACCTGCATTATTGACTAATACATCGACTGTACCAAATTGGTTTACTACTTCTTTAATCATTGCTTTTACTTCATCGCCATTGGCAACATTAGCTTGAATTGCTAAGCTTTCTACACCTTTAGCTTTCACTTCTTCTACTACAGCCTCTGCTTTTTCTCTATTACCTGCATAGTTTACTGCTACGTTATAACCTTCTTCAGCTAACTGAATTGCTATACTACGACCAATACCTCTAGATGCTCCAGTTACTAATGCATTTTTAGTCATTTTCATTCCACCCTTTTACGTCTTCTAATGTTTGAATTGAAGTAAGCTTAACATCTCTATTTATTTTTTTTATTAATCCTGAAAGTACTTTACCTGGCCCAATTTCAATAAAATGGTCGACACCTTGATCAAGTAGCCATGTCACAGAATCTATAAATTGAACCGGAGAATATAATTGTTTAATCATATTCTCTTTAATTTCTTTAGCATCTGTTTCACCTTTAGCATTTACATTTTGTACCACTGGATAATTGGCGTCGTTCCATTCAAATTGTTCGATATAATTTGCAAAGTCCGATTCAATAACTTGCATCATGGATGAATGGAAAGGACCAGAAACGGCTAAAGGCATGACGCGTTTAGCACCCAAAGATTTTCCTTCAGCAACAAGTTGATCTATTAATGTTTTATGCCCTGAAACCACAATTTGTCCAGGTGCATTGATATTAGCAGGTTCTATGACTTCGTCTTCTGTTGAAAGTTGTTTGCAAATGTCATCAACTTCACTGTAATTTAAACCTAGGACAGCTGCCATGTTACCAACACCATCAGGAAAAGCTGCTGCCATCAATTGTCCACGTTTACGAACTATTTTTACCGCGTCCTCAAACTTTAATACGCCACTCGCTACTAGACTCGCGTACTCACCTAAACTATGACCCATTGTATAATCTGCATCAATTTGTTTTAATGCCATTAATAAAGCGGTACTATGTGTAAGTAATGCTGGTTGTGTATTTTCAGTTTGGCCTAATTTACCTTCGGCATCTTCAAACATTGTTTCTAAGATATCAAAATCCAATTGTGCTTGTGCTTCATTTAAAATTGATGTTGCGGCATCACTTTCATTAAACAAATCACTAGCCATGCCTACTTTTTGTGACCCTTGTCCAGGAAAAATAATCGCTGTTTTACCCATTTTTTGACCCCACCGTTTCTCTCATTGTATCTACTATATTTAATTCTCCAGCAACCTTAGCTTGACGAATTGCTGAATAAAATGCCTTGGCATTAGAACTACCATGTGCTTTTACAACGATACCATTCAATCCTAGTAAAACTGAACCACCATATTCTGCATAGTCCATTTTTGTAGTTAACTCATTTAAATCTTTGCGTAAGACTAACGCTGCTAATTTATTTTTTAAACTACTTAAAAGTGTAGATTTCAACATTTTTCCTATAGATTTTGCTACACCTTCTAGATTTTTTAGGATCATGTTACCAGTATAGCCATCTGTGACAACGACATCTGCAGCATCATCCATTAATACTTTCGCTTCTACATTACCAGCAAAATGAAATTCTTGTTGTTCATCCATTAAATTAAACGCTTTTTTAGTTAATGTATTTCCTTTAGCTGCTTCAGTTCCTATATTAAGCAATGCTACAGAAGGTTGTTCAATATTGCGTATTTTTTGTGCGTAAATATTGCCTAATTGTGCATATTGCAATAAGTGTTCTGCTTTAGCATCCGCATTTGCACCGACATCCATAAATACAAAACCTTTACCTGATACAGTAGGTAAAGTAAGCACTAATGCTGGTCTTTCTACACCTTTAATCCTACCAACAATAAATAGTCCTGCAGACATTAATGCACCTGTATTACCGGCTGATACACATCCATCCGCTTCACCAGATTTTACTGCTTCAGCCATGCGCACCATCGAACTATTTTTTTTCCGTTTAATTGCTCTTACAGGTTCATCTTCCATCGTTATCGCTTCTGTACAGTAACGTACTTCCACTCTTTCGTGATTAATATTACATTTATTTTGGTCTCCAAATAATATAATTTCTAAATCTTTAAAATCATTGACCGCTTTCTCAACAGCTTCTAAAACGATGCCAGGTGCGTCATCGCCACCCATCATGTCGATAGCTATTTTAACCATTTTGTTCATCCTCACTTGTATAATACATTTTGAATGTACCTCTAAATACTAAAGTATCTTTGACATACGAATTTACCTTTATCTTAAAATATTTATTCGTTATTTCAACAGCTTGTGCTTCAGCACGTACTGTATCGTTTAATTTAACTTGTTTTAAAAATGAAACATTACTTTCTTTAGTTAAAACGACTGGTTTATGTATAAGTGCCACACATAATGAATTGGCCTGTGCAAACAACACATGACCTCTGGCAATCTTATTTCTTGTAAATACTGAATCTTCATCAATATTAATCAGAGATGTTGCTTGATGATCTGGTTCAACGTTAATCACATCACCTATGATTTCACTTCCATCAATAGATCGAATACTTTCGTGATTTTTTCTCGCAACGGATTTTATTCTTTTTCTCAATTCAGGAATATTTAAGTGTGTACGATCCAACCTTATTGTTTGGATACTGACTGAAAAAAGACTGCTTAAACCAAGATCAGTAATAAAGGGATTTTTTTCTATTTCTTTTTTTATTGCTTCACGACGTTCTTGTTTTTTTAACTTCATAGTTTACTACTCCCTAATTTTAGTACCAAGTCTTAAACATTCCTAACATATCATAACACTTTCTATTTCAATTGCTCAACTAAAAACATAAGACTTTCTTCATTATATTGAGTTAAAGCTGAACACTTTTATAACCAAAGCAAAAAAAGTTTTTAAAGTTAATATATAACTTTTAATAATAATATGTTAAATTA
>NZ_PPRL01000026.1 GCF_002902235.1 Staphylococcus ureilyticus | reverse complement strand
ATATTTTACAATTATCATTATTTAAACACATTAAATTTCATAAATTATTTTAAAATCCAAATTAAAAACTGGTAACCTCTACTTTATAGAAGAGATTACCAGTTTTTGTTTGTTATTTTTTATTATTTAAGAGAACTTTCAACATTAGAATAAGGTAAATTCAAAGCTTCACCTACACCTTTATTTGTTAATACACCATTAATTGTATTTAAACCAAATGATAGAGGTTCGTTATCTTGTAATGCTTTTAAGTAACCTTTTCCCGCAATTTGTAATGCATATGGTAACGTTGCATTATTCAATGCAATGGTAGAAGTACGTGGTACTGCACCAGGCATATTAGCCACAGCATAATGTACAACACCATGTTTTTTATACGTTGGATCATCATGCGTTGAAATACGATCAGTTGTCTCGAAAATACCACCTTGGTCTATAGCAATATCCACGATTACCGAACCGTCTTTCATAGATTTTACCATGTCTTCAGTAACTAGATTTGGCGCTTTGGCACCTGGAATTAATACCGCACCGATAACTAAGTCGCTGTTTTTAACACATTGTTCAATATTTAATGGGTTAGACATAATTGTGTGCACACGACCATCAAATAAATCTTCAAGCTCTTGTAAACGCTTAGGATTAACATCCAAAATTGTTACATCGGCACCTAATCCTAATGCTATTTTAGCAGCATTTGTGCCAGCTTGACCTCCACCGATAATCGTTACGCGGCCTTTAGAGACGCCAGGCACACCGCCAAGTAAAATGCCCATGCCACCTTTATATTTTTGTAAAAATTCTGCCCCAATTTGAGCAGACATACGCCCTGCTACTTCACTCATTGGTGTTAATAGTGGTAATGATTTATCTGGCAATTGAACCGTTTCATAAGCAATACCTATTACTTTATTATCTAATAAAGCTTGTGTGAGTTTCTTTTCATTTGCTAAATGTAAATAAGTAAATAGTATTAGTCCTTCCTTAAAGTATTGGAACTCTTCTTCTAATGGCTCTTTGACTTTCATAACCATATCCACGTTCCATACTTCAGCTGGTCCATCACCAATTTTCGCCCCAGCCGTAACATAATCATCATCTTCAAAATATGAACCTAAACCAGCAGATTTTTCAACAATGACTGAGTGACCTTGTTCTACTAATGCATGTACACCACTTGGTGATAAACTCACCCTATTTTCATTGTTTTTAATCTCCTTCGGAATACCTATTCTCATTTTATCCACCTCCAAATTTATAGTAACGCGTATTATATGAAAGCGCAATCATAGTTTAGGGTATTTTTACAACATGTATTAAGGGGAATTATGTTAATATTCTGTAAATAGTGGTATAATATAAGCAAGAAGATGAAGGAGGTAATTGTGATGCTAACGTATAAAAATATTTTAATCGCTGTCGATGGATCACATGAAGCTGAATGGGCATTTAATAAAGCTGTAGAAGTAGCAAAACGTAATGACTCTAAACTAACAATCGTCAATGTTATTGATTCAAGAACTTACTCTTCTTATGAAGTTTATGATGCTCAATTTACTGAAAAATCAAAAAATTTCTCAGAAGATTTGTTAAAAGGTTATAAAGAAGTAGCAACAAATGCTGGTGTAACCGCGGTTGAAACAAGACTAGAATTTGGTTCACCTAAAGCAATCATACCTAAAAAGTTAGCAGCTGATGTAGAAGCAGATTTAATTATGTGTGGTACGTCAGGATTAAATGCAGTTGAAAGATTTATCGTAGGTTCTGTGTCTGAGGCAATTGTACGACACTCTCCGTGTGACGTGTTGGTGGTACGCACAGAAGAACTTCCAGAAGACTTCCAACCACAAGTAGCTACAGATGAATTTAGATCTAAGTATCAAGCACACTAACTTTAATATTCGACCTATTTAATAAAAGCATACAGATTTAAATGAAGAGAGATAGTTTGCACGATATATAGTGTTAAACTATCTCTTTTTATTAATTTTCTTAACATCTATAATTTACTTGTTATCCAATTGTTATATTAAATTCAAATGCGCTTCATATCAGGTGAGTAAAATAAAATTAAGACATACCCCTAAAGGAGTCAATGATATGAAACAATTTAAGAGACTGATGATACTTAGTTTTGCCATAAATGCTTTTTTTATTTCTGCACCAACATATACATACGCATCTTCAACTGATGATATAAAAAGTGAAAAAACAGCTACTCGATTAAATTATATAGATACGGAAACAATTCCTTATAATAAATCATTTAATGATACAAAAGTAGGCGGTCTTTCTGGCATTTCCTATGATGCCAAATCCAAAAAATGGCTTATGATTAGCGATGACCGTTCAGAAGAAAATCCAGCCAGATTTTATGAAGCTCAAATTCATTATAATAAACACAAATTTAATAAAGTAAAATTCACTCGAATGCACTATTTAACACAAGCTAATGGAACAAAATACCCAAATAAAGCATCGTATAATCCCCATTCACAAGATGTTGTAGTTGACCCAGAATCAATTAGAATTGACCCTCTCAATCGTAACCATATACTTTATACAAGTGAAGGTGATCGAAATCTCGGTTTCAATCCCTTCATAAGAATAGCTAGTAGAACTGGAACATTGATCAATGATTTGCAAATCAATAACCCTATCAAAAAGGATAATCAAAATAAATATGGATTTAGAAATAATCAGGCGCTAGAGGGGAGTACGTTTTCTGAAAATGGTAAGTATATCTGGACTTCTATGGAAGCACCTTTACTTCAAGATGATCAATTACCAACCACAGAATCAGGCGCCCTAACACGCTTAACAAAATATAATCGTCAAGGAGATGTTATAACAGAAAAAGCTTATTCTCTAGATCCAATTCCTAAAAAACCTGGAAAAAATAAAGATGCTGAAAATGGAATTGCTGAAATTTTAACCTTGAATCAAAAACAATTACTTGTACTTGAGCGTGCCACTGTTCAAGATAAAAATAGTAATTTCAAAAATTATATTCGCGTCTATAAAGTCGATATAGCCAGTGGAACAGATATTAAAAATATTAAATATCTCCAAAAATCTCACGTCGCACCGGTAAAAAAACAACTGATCGCAAATCTTAATGAGCAAGACATTGGGCATATCGACAATATAGAAGGAATGTCATTTGGCCCGAAATTACCCAATGGTAACGATAGCTTGGTCTTTATTTCAGATAATAACTTCAATCAAAAACAACAAACGAACCTAACTGCATTCGAAATAAAACCTTAAAAATACAACAATCAACTTATGTTTTTCAATTCAAGTATATTTTTTTAAAACTTAATAAGTAGTTAAAACATTAATAATAAAACAAAAGAAAACGTCAATTTCTATAAGCTTGCAATAGAAATTGACGTTTATTTATAAATCAAAATGCTTATATTCAAGATTTTGTTTTGAAACTTTTTAAGATTTTGAACTGAATCAAGTCTCTATATTTTGAAATTAAACAATCTCTAGTTTTGTTTCAAACTTATTCTAGATTACCAAATTTAACTACATCGCGTGCAATCATGACTTCTTCGTTTGTAGGAATAACAATGACTTTTACTGGTGAGTGAGGATAGTTAATGAAACCTTCTTCTCCATGAATCGCTTCATTTTTCTTAGCATCCCAATAAACTCCCATAAATTCTAAACCTTCTAAAACTTTTGCTCTAACAGGATCAGAGTTCTCGCCTACACCTGCAGTAAAGATGATTACATCTACGCCGTGCATACGTGTCGCATAAGAACCAATATATTTGTGAATTCTTGATGCAAAGACATCTAATGCTAATTGAGCACGTTCTTTACCTGCTTTAGCTTCATCAATAATGTCTCTTAAATCACTTGAAGTACCAGAAATACCTAATAAACCTGATTCTTTATTTAATGTATTCAAAACTTCTTCTGCATTTTTTCCTGTTTTTTCCATAATAAATGGAATTAATGCAGGGTCAATATTTCCTGAACGCGTACCCATAGTAACACCAGCAAGTGGTGTGAATCCCATTGAAGTATCAACAGATTCTCCGCCATCTATTGCAGCAATTGATGCACCATTACCGATGTGACATGAAATCATGCGTAATTCTTCAATCGGTTTGCCCAAAATCTCAGCTGCGCGTTGAGATACATATTTATGACTTGTTCCGTGGAATCCATATTTACGAATACCATAATCTTCGTAATATTGGTATGGTAAGCTGTATAAATAAGATTTTTCTGGCATAGTTTGATGGAACGAAGTATCAAAAATAGCTACATGTGGAATTTCTGGTAACAATTTACGGAAAGCACGAATACCCATTAAGTTTGCAGGGTTGTGTAAAGGTGCTAATTCACTTAATGACTCAATTTGTTCTTCAACTTCATCCGTAACATATACTGAATTTGGGAATAATTCACCACCATGAACGACACGATGACCTGTTCCGTCAATGTCATAAATGCTATCAATCACACCATGTTTTTTGAAACTTTCTAACATGATATTAACCGCTTGTTCATGGTCTGCAATATCTAAAGTTTCCTTGTGTTTTTCTCCACCCACTTCAATGGTAAATACAGAATCTTTCAATCCAATACGTTCAATTAGTCCTTTAGTAACAATTTTTTCTTCCGGCATTTCAATAAGTTGAAATTTCAATGATGAACTACCAGCGTTAATAGCCAAAATTAATTTTGACATAGCATAATGCCTCCAATTTAAATTAAATTATTTTATATCCATATCTATTTAATCATTAATACAGTAAGAATTCAAGAATATTACAGTTTAATTTTCAGGATGATTTTCCATCATCCAAGCGTTTAAATCTTGTAAAAAGGCTTGAAATTGTTGAGGGCTTTTGAAATCAGGTATATTCGCTAACAGAACCTCTACTGGCTTTGTTACATTCGTTTCTTTCTTCTGCAGTATAAGTATGGATTTACGCGCTTTTTCATTTTTAAATAGTGTAGATGGCAAGTTTAAAAAAGCTTGCATTTCTGTTTCTGTTGCAATGAAATTTTGTAACTGTTTCACATTTGTACTTTCAAATAAATTACTAGGTACTACTAAAAATGCATATCCTGATGTTTTTAAGGCTGTTACTGCTTGTTCAATTAATAAATAGTGAGAGAAGCTATGCCCTTCTTCAAACCCTAGTTGCATTTCTTTACTTCTTTCATCTACTGGATAATACCCTATCGGTAGATCACCAATAACAACATCTGCATCTTCAAAAGGTAGTGGCATGATAGCGTCTTGAGGATAAACATCAAATGGAATTTCTAAAAAGTTTGCCAAATGTACACTCACGCGTGATAATACAGGATCCACTTCAACCAGGTGATGCATAATCGTATGTTCAGTGAGTACTTCATGTACAGAAGCGCTCAAATGTCCAGCACCACTCGCAATATCCGCTACATGGAATTCATCTTTGTTTTTTAAAAAACGTTCGGCAAGGAATCCTAGAATCATTCCAATTGAATCAGGTGTAATTTGATGATTTGCTTGAACATCCTCTTTTTGCATTAAATTTAAATAAGCAAATTGAAACGCTTTACGTCTATCTTGTAGCGTGGCTTGTTCCAACAATGACCTTTGATTAGTATAAATATTTTCCATTGCAAGTCCTAAATTTTCTATAAAACTTTGACCATTCTCTTCATTTAAAGATTTGGTTTTTTCATCAAGTGCCTTAAATAATTGTTCCATTACTGTCTCTTCTTGTGCCATTTAAAAGTCCTTTCTAAAAAAACTGTCCATAATTTAATTGAAATTAAGTCAGTACCCTAACTTATATTACCAAATAATTATGGACAGTTTAATTTATAATGTCAACGATACTGTTTTGTGAGTTTTACTAGTTTAATCATATGACAATATTATATTATTTATAGATTACGATAAGCTTCTAAAGCAGCATCAAAGTCTGGGAAATTTGTACCTTCAGAAACAATTTCAGTATAAACTACTTTATTGTTTTTATCTAAGACAAAAACAGAACGTGCTAATAAACGCAATTCTTCCATAACAACGCCGTACGTTTTACCGAAAGATAAGTTTCTATGATCACTTAAAGTGATTACATTATCTAAACCATTTGAAGCACACCATCTTTTTTGTGCAAATGGCAAGTCTACAGAAATAGTTAAAACCACACCATCTTCATTAGCAGCTTCTTCATTAAATTTACGTGTTTGTTGATCACAAACACCTGTATCTATAGACGGAACAACGCTAATTAATTTCTTTTGTCCGTCATAACTTTCTAAAGTTACTTCATTTAAATCATTGTCTAAGACAGTAAAATTTGGAGCATATTCTCCTTTTTTTACTTGTGAACCATATAGTGTTACTGGTTCTTGTTTAAATGTAATTTGTGCCATATTGCACGCCTCCTATTAAATAGTTCTTACAACCATAGTATACCTATCTATCGTATCAAAATAAACTCATAGCTCAGTAAAATTCACATTTATTTTTTTAAATAAAACAACTTTTCAAATTTATTTCTGATTACGACTGTATCAGCGAAGATATCATGGATACCCTTGTGTTTATTTGTAAACAAAACAACCAAGTAAGGTAAGTTAAATAAAACGCCACTTATAATACGACCAATCCATTCTCTAAACAACACATCTGCCCATGTAAGAGATTGACGATCTATCCGTTCTACTCGAATGTTACAAATCATTTTACCTATCGTTTGTTTGAAAAATTTAGTTAATAATACAAAATATAAATAAAATACAAGCGCATCTAAAACGTGACCTAAGCTAAAATAATCAATCCATAACTTAAGTTCATCAATTTGCGTAAAATGGTATATCGGTTTCAATAATAGTCCTTGTATGCCAAATACAATGAGTAAATCGATAATAAAACTCCAAAACCTTATACCAAAACCAGCATATACAGAATTTGTCAATTGTTCATGATACATTGCTTCTATATCAGATTTATCATTTTCTGGGGTTGACTGTAATGTTTGTTGATTTGTATACTGCTCCATTTTATACACCTAACCTTTATATAGATACATAGGTTCAGCTTCTGTATCATTGCTTATAATTGATTTCAATTCACTTAATTCATTTTTGAATTGATGTAATGTTGTTTTAGTTGAATAAATAGAACTAAACCAACCTTCGTCTTCACTATATTTAAACACTTCAGCATCCTTTGCTTTTATGTCTTTCTTAAGTGCTTTTAACGCATTATCGTTATAACCAATTTCATCAATCAAACCATTCTTTTCGGCTTGTTGCGCACTATATATACGTCCATCAGCTAACTTTTTAACCTTTTTCTCTGGCATATCTCTACCCTTAGCAACAATACCAACAAATCTTTCATAACTATCATTTAATACTGATTGCATGATATCTTTCTCTTCATTAGTCATTTTTCGAGAACTACTCATAATATCTTTATGTTCACCAGATTTAATAACATTTTCCTTAACGCCTAATTTTTCTTGTAAACCAGAATAATCAACGTTTGACATAATAACGCCAATAGATCCAGTAGTCGTTTGTGGACCAGCATATATTTTATCAGCAGGGGCAGATATATAATATCCACCAGATGCAGCCATCGCATCCATATGTACATAAACCTTTTTATCTTTTTTCTTTATTTCTTTAATTTTTTTATAAATTTCATCACTTGGATATGTACCTCCGCCTGGTGTGTTAACGGTTAATAAAACACCTTTAATCGAGCTATCTTTTTTAACTTTATCCAACTGTTTAAGGAATGCTTCATGATTATAACCAGAGCTTCCAAACATTCCTTCACCAGTACCCTCACTAATTTCACCATTTAAAGTTAAGTGTACAATGCGTTTTGAAGTATCACCTTCTGATTCTACCGTTTCAGTAAATGGATCTATTTCTGACATACTATCTTCACTAAAAAGCGAAGAAATCACAGTAGATATCGAACTCATAACAATACCACCAAGCACGATAATTACGGCAAGTACTATTGCTATTATTCTCTTTTTCGACATAACGTATTCACTCCCAGAATATTTTTTCAATCGTTTCAAATACAATTTAAACATAATCAATTCAATAATGTATACCATTATATGAAAATAAAAAAGGATTAAGATAGCAATAGGCTAGTATGAGTGTCTATTTAAAATGAAAAGAAGCTGAGACAATTAATTTGTCTCAGCCATGTTCACGTATCTGAATACCTTTGAAATATAGCAAATTCTTTTTCCAAATGATCAATTTATTAATTGCATTATGTAATCGTAAGCATTTTTAATAATCAATATGGCAGTTACAACAATAAATAAAGTTTTTACATAACTGACACCTTTTTTAATTGCAAAAGCTGCCCCAACATACGATCCACAAATCATACTTGCTGCCATAATTAAACCATAAAAATAGTCAACTTGATCTAATATCATAAACAAAATTAAAGCGCCTAAATTAGAAGCAAAATTTAATACTTTCGCGTTTCCGGCAGCACTTAAAAAATCAAATCCGAACATAAGTAAAATAAAAAGCATAAATGAGCCGGTACCACCACCTAAAAAACCATCATAAAATCCTATGAGTGACATAAGACTCATAAATAAGATTGCTTTACCAAGCGACAATTTTGTAAATGTACGCACATTTCCCCAATCTTTTTTAACTAACGTATAAATCATCACTAACGTCAAAATAATGATAACCAATGGTTTTAAAAGTTCAGCGGGTAGAAATGTAGCAACGCTAGCACCACATATTGCTAAAATAAATACAAATGGAAATAACTTTCCTACAATCCTCAAATCGACATTACCCGACCTCAAGAAACGAAATGCACTTGTAAGTGAGCCAAATGAACTTGCTAATTTATTAGTACCCAATGCAATAGCGGGGGGCATACCAACAGCTAATAATGCCGGGATAGAAATTAAGCCACCCCCACCTACAACTGCATCAATAAACGCCGCTAAAAATCCTAGAATTATAATTATCAGTACGATTGAAATATCCCAATCTAGCATGATTCCATCCCCTATCTGTTTTATCCTTATGTCTAATTAACTCATGTTGTTCGTATGGAATTGAATACTCAAAGTAAATATTAAAATAAATGATCTGCCAATGCTTGCGTTTCAGTATCTTTTTCACTTTGATAGTCTGGCGTAATTGTTAAAGTTTCTATTTGTTCAAATGCTTCTTGTACAAGAGGTTCAAAATCATATATCGCTTCAAATTTTTCGACTTTTTCAATGTCTGGCTCCGTCGCAGGATTTTTAGGTGTAAAGATGGTACAACAATCTTCATATGGTTGAATAGATGTCTCAAATGTACCAATTTCTTTGGCTCTCTTCACGATGTCTTCCTTATCTAATGTTAAAAGTGGTCGTAAGATTGGTGTAGATGTCACATGATTGATAGCATACATACTTTTAAGCGTTTGACTAGCAACCTGTCCTAAATTTTCACCATTTACGATGGCATGTCCATCAATATCATGCACAAGCTTATCCGCTACCCTCATCATCATTCTACGTGTTGAAGTCATCGTATAGCGCTCATGTACGACTTTATTAATTTGTTTTTGTAAAGCAGTGAAGGGTACAATATGCAATTTAATAGGACCAACATGCGCAGACATAATTCTTGTCAGTTCAATTACTTTATCTTTAGCCTTTTCACTCGTGAATGGTGGACTATGAAAATGAATGGCTTCTACAGTGACACCTCTTCTCATAACTTCAATACCAGCTACTGGAGAATCTATACCTCCGGATAACATAAGTAATGTCTTACCACCCGTACCAACTGGTAATCCACCAGATCCTGCAATGACTTTATCATAAACATAAATAGCGTCTAATCTAACCTCAACTTTAATCGTATGGTTCGGGTTGTGTACATCTACTGTTAGATCATCAGTTGCGTTTAATACGGTTCCACCGAGTTCTTTTTGCAATTGATATGTATCAAACGAAAAGTTTTTATCTGAACGTTTGACATCAATCTTAAATGTATCTCCATGTGCATAACCTTGAGCAAATTTTACAGCTATATCACGTACTGCTTCTATTGTTTTATCAATTTTCAATACGGGACTGATAGAATAAATACCAAATACTTTTTCTAAGCGGCGACACATTTCTTCAATATCTGCACCTTCATCTAATTCAATGTACATTCTATCTCTATTGGCTTTGACTTTATATCCTTGCAGTGGCATTAATGCGCGTTTAACATTTGAACGTAATTTATTAACAAACATCTTACGGTTAGCACCTTTTAAGGTTAACTCTCCATATCTCACTAAAATGTGATCATAAATCATTTTAACAACTCCTTCACTTCTTCATATACAAGATTAAATTTCTCCTTAAAATTACGTATATCATCAGTAGTAGTATTGGCACCCATTGATATTCTGATACTGCCTTCTATTTGCGTTTTAGGGATATCCATTGCTAAAAGCACTTCGTTCAAGGATGCCTTTTTGGATGAACAAGCACTTGTAGTAGATAGCATAATATCATATTTTGAAAATGCATTTACTAATACTTCACCTTTCACGCCGGGAAAACCAACATTCAAAATATGTGGTGATGCGCCGCTAGGAGAATTAACCTTTACACCACTATATTCATTTAAAAATTGTATGATTTCCTGATTGAACTCACTTAATTTTTCATATAGTTGCGCACTTTCTTTTACAGCGACTTTTAAAGCTTTCACGATGGCTATATCAATAGGAAGATTGACTGTGCCACTTCTAAGTCCGTATTCTTGACCACCGCCATGAACAATTGGCTCAATTTGATGTAAATTACGAACAAATAAAAGACCTTGGCCTTTTAAGCCATGAAATTTATGACCACTTAAACTCATTGTGTCAGCAGATTTAAAATCTAACGCAATTTTACCTATTGCTTGTACTGCATCAACATGTAAGTGTGCTTTAGGGTATTGGTGAACAATTTTTGCCACCGCTTCGATAGGTTGAATTTGTCCCATGATATTATTGACTTGCATACACGTTACAAGAGCTACCTTATCTGACATCAACGATTTCAAATGTTCTAAATCAATTTGTCCATCTTTAGTCACGTTTACATATTTTATATCGAAACCTTCATTTTCTAATGAACGAACAACCTCTAAAACAGAGGGATGTTCTAAAACTGAAGTGATTATGACATTTGCAAATGCTCTTTTCTTGTAGGCAATCCCTTTGATGGCAATATTATTCGATTCAGTTGCGCCACTTGTAAAAACAATATCAAAATCTTTTTCTAATTTAAATAGTTCTTTAATTTGATCTTTTGATTGTTGTAATAACTGCTCTGCTTGTATGCCTGCTTTATGTGGGCTGTTTGGATTAAAATATAGCGATTCATTTACTTTTAAAAAGGTATCTAATACGTCTTGTCGCGGTTTCGTTGTCGCTGCATTATCAAGATAAATCAATGTTTTCACTCCAATTCTATATCATTTTATATTTAAGGATTTTTCATATTTATTTTTTATATCAACATATCATTTCTTATTTTAAAGTTTCCCTTTTAGCATTATACTCGGTTTTATTAAAAAGAAAAGAGAGTAAGACAGAAAATGGTTTTTTAAATATAATTTCTTCATCACTGTCTATATGAATTTTTAAATGATCATTAAATATTAATAATTTGTTCATACAAACATCT
>NZ_PPRL01000025.1 GCF_002902235.1 Staphylococcus ureilyticus | reverse complement strand
GATATATTTAGTCTTATCTTTAAAAATATATTGACATATTATATTTAACCAGTTATATTGGTTAATGTATTATTTTACCTAAGACAGTAGGAGTTAGTCATAACTTAAAAATAATCCTACCGAGGCTAAAATTGACTTGAACGTGAAGATTTTTAGATCTTTCAAGCACTTTTTGCCGTGGGTAGAAAGTGCTTTTTTTATTGAGATAAAGTTGTTAATTGACATAATTAGCAGTTGTAATCAAGATTAAAAGCACCAAATAAAAAAACTATGGAGGTGTCTAAATGTCTGCTATCATCGAAGCTAAAAAACAACAAGTTGATGTAATTGCTGAATCATTAAAGAATTCAGTATCTACTGTAATCGTTGACTACCGCGGTCTAACTGTTTCAGAAGTAACTGAATTACGTTCACAATTACGTGAAGCTGGCGTTGAATTCAAAGTATTGAAAAATACAATGGTTCGTCGTGCTGCTGATCAAGTTGGCTTAGAAGATTTAAATGAACACTTAGTAGGTCCTACTGCAGTTGCTACTTCAACAGAAGATGTTGTTGCTCCAGCAAAAGTATTAGCAGGATTTGCTAAAGAACATAAAGCTTTAGAAATTAAAGTAGGTGTTATGGAAGGCAGTGTTATTTCTGCTGAAGAAGTTAACACAGTTGGTACATTACCATCACACGACGGTCTTGTTTCTATGCTTTTATCAGTATTACAAGCTCCAGTACGCAATTTCGCTTATGCAGTTAAAGCTGTTGGAGAAGATAAAGAACAAAACGAAGAAAGCGCTGAATAATTGCGCATAAAACTAATAAAATTAATGGAGGAATATTAAAATGGCTAATCAAGAACAAATCATTGAAGCAATTAAAGAAATGTCAGTTTTAGAATTAAACGACTTAGTAAAAGCAATTGAAGAAGAATTTGGTGTAACTGCAGCAGCTCCAGTAGCAGCAGCAGGTGCAGCAGGTGGCGGAGACGCTGCTGAAGAAAAAACAGAATTTGATGTTGAATTAACATCAGCTGGATCATCTAAAATCAAAGTCGTTAAAGCTGTTAAAGAAGCTACTGGCTTAGGATTAAAAGATGCTAAAGAATTAGTTGACGGAGCTCCTAAAGTAATCAAAGAAGCTTTACCAACTGAAGAAGCTGAAAAACTTAAAGAAGCATTAGAAGAAGTTGGCGCTACAGTAGAATTAAAATAATTCTAGCTGGCTAACAGTTCATAATTATATATTGAAGGTTATTCAAGCAGTTTAACACATTAGCTATTTCGATACGCTAATCTTAAATGCAATGTGGATATCCTGAAATCTTTGAGAAATGAAAACCCCGTTATCGATATAACGGGGTTTTATCTTATTTGATCTATCCTGAATGAATCGTTTATTGTTACAAAGTTTCGTTGAGGGTATAGTATTAATCTAAGATGAATTAGATTAAAAGAGGTGTAGTCATGAGTCATTACTATGATGAAAATCCTGAAGTAGAAAGCGCTGAACTTCCTTTTACGTATTCCTACAAAAACTATGATTTAAAATTAGTTACTGATTCAGGTGTATTTTCTAAAGGGAAAATAGACTTTGGTTCAGATTTATTAATCAATACTTTTTTGAAAGAAAATCCCCCGGATCCTACTAAAAAAATTATAGATGTTGGTTGTGGTTATGGACCGATAGGTTTGATGATTGCAAAAGTGTCTCCGCACCATGAAATAACGATGGTTGATGTAAATCAACGCGCACTTTCCTTATCGATTAAAAATAAAACGCAAAATCATTTAGAGAATGTAGAGATCAAAGAAAGTGATGGGTTATCGCAAGTAGAGGATAATGCTTTTGATTTTGTATTAACGAATCCACCGATTAGAGCAGGAAAAAAAGTAGTTCATAGCATCTTAACTGATGCGCATCATAAATTAAAAGCGAATGGTGCCCTTTATGTTGTGATTCAAAAGAAACAAGGTATGCCATCTGCGAAGAAAAAAATGGAAGAAACATTTGGTAATGTAGAAGTATTAGAAAAGCACAAAGGCTATTATATATTAAGAAGTGTAAAAGGTTGATTAAAAACCACTGTTCTGATATAGTAATAGAATGTAAAAAATTATGTTCAATAAGTGTGTACTTTTACGTATAAATTAACAAAGTATATAAGGTGAAATAGAAAATGGTGTCATGAGTTATGCTACCGTTTTCTTTTTGTCTAATTATATTTGCTGATTTAGTAAAAGTAAACACGCAATTTTTGAGGGGTGAATCTGTTTGGCAGGTCAATTTGTCCAATATGGAAGACATCGTAAACGTAGAAACTATGCGAGAATTTCAGAGGTATTAGAATTACCGAATTTAATTGAGATTCAAACTAAGTCTTACGAGTGGTTCTTAGAAGAAGGTTTATATGAAATGTTTAGAGACATTTCACCGATTGAAGATTTCACAGGAAATCTGTCTTTAGAGTTTGTTGATTACAGACTTGGAGAATCAAAATATGATTTAGAAGAATCGAAAAACCGTGATACGACGTATTCTGCACCTCTACGTGTAAAAGTACGTCTAATCATTAAAGAAACAGGCGAAGTGAAAGAGCAAGAAGTATTTATGGGTGATTTCCCATTAATGACAGATACAGGTACATTTGTGATTAATGGTGCTGAGCGTGTAATCGTATCGCAATTAGTTCGTTCACCATCCGTTTACTTTAATGAAAAATTAGATAAAAATGGTCGCACAAACTATGATGCAACAATTATTCCTAACCGTGGCGCATGGTTAGAGTATGAAACTGATGCCAAAGATGTAGTTTATGTACGTATTGATAGAACAAGAAAATTACCACTAACAGTATTATTGAGAGCTTTAGGTTTCTCAACAGATCAAGAAATCATTGATCTTTTAGGAGACAATGAGTACTTACGAAATACATTAGAAAAAGATGGTACTGAAAATACTGATCAAGCACTATTAGAAATTTATGAGCGTTTACGCCCAGGTGAACCTCCGACAGTAGAAAATGCGAAAAGCTTATTATACTCACGTTTCTTCGATCCGAAACGTTATGATTTAGCGAGCGTGGGTCGTTATAAAGCGAATAAAAAACTTCATTTAAAACACCGTTTATTCAATCAAAAATTAGCAGAACCAATTGTTAATGCTGAAACAGGTGAAATTGTAGCTGAAGAAGGTACTGTCCTAGATCGTCGTAATTTAGATGAAATCATGGATGTATTAGAATCTAATGCGAACAGTGAAGTTTTTGAACTTGAAGGTACTGTGATTGATGAACCAGTAGAAATTCAATCTATTAAAGTTTATGTTCCTAATGATGAAGAAGGTCGCACAACAACAGTTATTGGTAATGCATTCCCTGATTCAGAAGTGAAATGTATTACACCAGCTGACATCATCGCATCAATGTCATATTTCTTTAATTTATTAAGTGGTATTGGATTCACAGATGATATTGACCATTTAGGTAATCGTCGTCTACGTTCAGTAGGGGAGTTACTACAAAACCAATTCCGTATTGGTTTATCAAGAATGGAACGTGTGGTACGTGAAAGAATGTCTATTCAAGACACAGATTCAATTACGCCACAACAATTAATTAATATCCGTCCAGTTATTGCGTCAATTAAAGAATTCTTTGGTAGTTCTCAATTGTCACAATTCATGGACCAAGCCAATCCATTAGCAGAATTGACACATAAACGTCGTCTATCAGCATTAGGACCTGGTGGTTTAACACGTGAACGTGCTCAAATGGAAGTGCGTGACGTTCACTACTCTCACTATGGCCGTATGTGTCCAATCGAAACACCAGAGGGACCAAACATTGGTTTGATCAACTCATTATCAAGTTATGCACGTGTAAATGAATTTGGTTTCATTGAAACACCATATCGTAAAGTAGATCTTGAGACGAATAGTATCACAGATCAAATCGATTATTTAACAGCTGATGAAGAAGATAGCTATGTAGTAGCACAAGCGAATTCTAAACTAGATGAAAATGGTCGTTTCTTAGACGATGAAGTTGTTTGTCGTTTCCGTGGTAATAACACAGTTATGGCCAAAGAAAAAATGGATTACATGGATGTATCTCCTAAACAAGTTGTTTCTGCAGCAACAGCATGTATTCCATTCTTAGAAAACGATGACTCTAACCGTGCATTAATGGGTGCAAACATGCAACGTCAAGCAGTACCATTGATGAATCCAGAATCACCTTTCGTAGGTACTGGTATGGAACACGTAGCAGCTCGTGACTCTGGTGCTGCAATTGTCGCTAAACATAAAGGCCGTGTTGAACACGTTGAATCTAATGAAATTCTTGTACGTCAACTTATCGAAGAAGATGGACAAGAATACGAAGGCGAAATCGATCGCTATCCGTTAGCTAAATTCAAACGCTCAAACACAGGTACTTGTTATAACCAAAGACCAATCGTTGCTACAGGTGATGTCGTAACGAAAGGTGAAATTTTAGCCGATGGTCCTTCAATGGAACTTGGTGAAATGGCGTTAGGTAGAAACGTAGTTGTCGGATTCATGACATGGGACGGTTACAACTATGAAGATGCTGTAATTATGAGCGAACGTCTAGTGAAAGATGACGTATATACTTCTATCCATATTGAAGAATATGAATCAGAAGCACGTGATACAAAACTAGGACCTGAAGAAATTACACGTGATATTCCTAACGTTTCAGATAGTGCGCTTAAAAACTTAGATGACCGTGGTATTGTATACGTAGGTGCTGAAGTTAATGACGGAGACATTTTAGTAGGTAAAGTAACGCCTAAAGGTGTAACAGAATTAACAGCAGAAGAACGCTTATTACATGCGATATTCGGTGAAAAAGCACGTGAAGTACGTGATACATCATTACGTGTACCTCATGGTGCAGGCGGTATTGTTCTAGACGTTAAAGTCTTCAACCGTGAAGAAGGAGATGACACATTATCTCCAGGTGTAAACCAATTAGTACGTGTTTATATCGTTCAAAAACGTAAAATACATGTTGGTGACAAAATGTGTGGTCGTCACGGTAACAAAGGTGTTATCTCTAAGTTAGTTCCTGAAGAAGATATGCCTTACTTACCAGACGGTACACCAATCGACATCATGTTGAACCCACTAGGTGTTCCATCACGTATGAATATCGGACAAGTATTAGAGTTACATTTAGGTATGGCTGCTAAAAACTTAGGTATTCATGTTGCTTCACCAGTATTTGATGGTGCGAGTGATGAAGATGTATGGTCAACGATTGAAGAAGCTGGTATGGCACGTGACGGTAAGACAGTATTATACGATGGACGTACGGGTGAACCATTCGATAACAGAATCTCAGTCGGCGTTATGTATATGTTGAAACTTGCACACATGGTTGACGATAAATTACACGCACGTTCAACTGGACCATACTCACTTGTTACGCAACAACCATTAGGTGGTAAAGCACAATTCGGTGGACAACGTTTCGGTGAGATGGAAGTATGGGCACTTGAAGCTTACGGTGCTGCATACACACTTCAAGAAATCTTAACTTATAAATCTGATGATACAGTAGGTCGTGTAAAAACTTATGAATCTATTGTTAAAGGTGAAAACATTACTAAACCTGGTGTTCCTGAATCATTCAGAGTATTGATGAAAGAACTTCAAAGTTTAGGATTAGATGTTAAGATTATGGATGAGCATGACAATGAAATCGACATGCAAGATAACGAAGATGAAGATGCAGTAGAACGTAAAGTGGACCTTCAACAAAAAGAAGCGCCACAATCACAAAAAGAAATTACTGACTAATACAGATCGCATTTAAGTTTATAAAAAGATATACCATTTTGGGGTAAAGTCGTCGTACTTGCCTCATTATGGCCTTATCTATTATTGATAAAGAGCAATCAATCAATTTGCACAGCTAATCTAAATTGAAGGAGGTAGGCTCCTTGATTGATGTAAATAATTTCCATTATATGAAAATAGGACTTGCTTCACCTGAAAAAATCCGTTCATGGTCTTTTGGTGAGGTTAAAAAGCCAGAAACAATTAACTATCGTACTTTAAAACCAGAAAAAGATGGTCTATTCTGTGAGAGAATTTTCGGACCTACAAAAGACTGGGAATGTAGTTGTGGTAAATACAAACGTGTACGCTATAAAGGTATGGTTTGTGATAGATGTGGAGTAGAAGTAACTAAATCTAAAGTGCGCCGTGAAAGAATGGGACACATTGAATTAGCTGCGCCAGTTTCACATATTTGGTACTTCAAAGGTATTCCAAGCCGCATGGGACTATTATTAGATATGTCACCAAGAGCATTAGAAGAAGTCATTTATTTTGCTTCTTATGTTGTTGTAAATCCTGGCCCAACTGGATTAGAGAAAAAAACGTTACTATCTGAAGCAGAATTCAGAGAGTACTATGATAAATTCCCTGGTCAATTTACAGCTAAAATGGGTGCTGAAGGTATCAAAGAATTATTAGATGAAATTGATTTGGATACAGAATTAAAAGAATTGCGTGATGAGTTAGAGTCTGCAACAGGACAAAGACTTACACGTGCGATTAAACGATTAGAAGTAGTTGAATCATTCAGACATTCTGGTAATAATCCAGCTTGGATGGTATTAGATGTACTTCCAATAATTCCACCAGAAATCAGACCAATGGTTCAATTAGACGGTGGACGTTTTGCAACAAGTGATTTAAATGATTTATATCGCCGTGTCATCAACCGTAACAACCGTTTAAAACGTTTATTAGATTTAGGTGCTCCTGGCATCATCGTACAAAACGAAAAACGTATGCTACAAGAAGCAGTTGATGCACTTATCGATAATGGTCGCCGTGGTCGTCCAGTAACTGGACCAGGTAACCGTCCATTAAAATCATTGTCACATATGCTTAAAGGTAAACAAGGTCGTTTCCGTCAAAACTTATTAGGTAAACGTGTTGACTATTCAGGCCGTTCCGTTATCGCTGTTGGACCAAGCTTGAAGATGTATCAATGTGGCTTACCTAAAGAAATGGCTTTAGAGTTGTTTAAACCTTTCATCATGAAAGAATTAGTTCAACGTGAAATTGCGACAAACATTAAAAATGCGAAAAGCAAGATTGAACGTATGGATGATGAAGTATGGGATGTACTAGAAGACGTCATTAAAGAACATCCAGTTCTTTTAAACCGTGCACCAACGCTGCATAGATTAGGTATCCAAGCATTTGAACCTACACTTGTAGAAGGTCGTGCGATTCGTCTACATCCACTTGCAACTACAGCTTATAACGCTGACTTTGATGGTGACCAAATGGCTGTTCACGTACCATTATCTAAAGAAGCACAAGCAGAAGCACGCATGCTTATGCTTGCAGCACAAAATATCTTAAACCCTAAAGATGGTAAACCTGTTGTTACACCATCACAAGATATGGTATTAGGTAACTATTACCTTACTTTAGAACGTAAAGATGCAGTAAATACTGGTACAATTTATAATGATACAAACGAAGTGTTGAAAGCTTATGCGAATGGTTATGTACATTTACACACACGTATAGGTGTGCATGCAAGTTCATTTAATAACCCAACATTTACAGAAGCGCAAAATCATAAAATCTTAACAACATCTGTTGGTAAAGTAATCTTTAATGAAATCATTCCTGATTCATTTGCATATATTAACGAACCAACAAAATATAACCTTGAAAACAGTACGCCAGACAAATACTTTGTTTCTGCGACAGAATTAGGTGAGGGTGGATTAAAAGCATATTTTGATGAACAACCACTCATCGAACCATTCAACAAGAATTTCTTAGGAAATATCATTGCAGAAGTCTTTAATCGATTCAGCATCACAGATACATCTATGATGTTAGATAGAATGAAAGACTTAGGATTCAAATTCTCTTCTAAAGCTGGTATCACTGTTGGTGTATCTGACATTGTGGTTTTACCAGATAAGCAACAAATTTTAGATGAACATGAAAAACTAGTTGAAAAAGTACAAAAACAATTCAACCGTGGTTTAATTACAGAATTTGAACGTTACAATGCAGTTGTTGAAATTTGGACTGATGCCAAAGACCAAATTCAAAACGAATTAATGGGATCACTTGAAAAAACAAACCCAATCTTTATGATGAGTGACTCTGGTGCCCGTGGTAACGCATCTAACTTTACACAGTTAGCAGGTATGCGTGGACTTATGGCTGCACCATCCGGTAAGATTATTGAATTACCAATCACTTCATCATTCCGTGAAGGTTTAACAGTGTTAGAATACTTTATCTCTACACATGGTGCACGTAAAGGTCTTGCCGATACAGCACTTAAAACAGCGGACTCTGGTTATCTTACTCGTCGTCTTGTTGATGTGGCACAAGATGTTATCGTTCGTGAAGAAGACTGTGGTACGGACCGTGGTTTACTTGTATCTGATATTAAAGAAGGTACTGAAATGATTGAACCATTCAGCGAACGTATTGAAGGTCGTTATTCTAAAGAAACGATTCGCCACCCAGAAACAGATGAAGTCATCGTTCGTCCAGATGAGTTAGTAACAGCAGAAATTGCTAAGAAAATCACAGACGCTGGTATAGAAGAAATGTATATCCGTTCAGCATTCACATGTAATACACGTCATGGTGTATGTGAAAAATGTTATGGTAAAAACCTTGCTACTGGTGAAAAAGTTGAAGTTGGTGAAGCAGTTGGTACAATTGCTGCCCAATCCATCGGTGAACCAGGTACACAGCTTACAATGCGTACATTCCACACAGGTGGTGTAGCAGGTAGTGATATCACGCAAGGTCTTCCTCGTATCCAAGAGATTTTCGAGGCGCGTAACCCTAAAGGCCAAGCTGTCGTGACTGAAATTGAAGGTGTTGTAGATGACATTAGCGTTGCCAAAGATCGTCAACAAGAAATTGTCATCAAAGGCGCAAATGAAACGAAATCTTACCTAGCTTCAGGTACTTCAAGATTAAAAGTTGAAGTTGGCCAAAGTGTTGAACGTGGTGAAGCACTCACAGAAGGTTCAATTGAACCTAAGAACTTCTTATCTATATCTGGCTTGAATGCAACAGAAAGTTATTTATTAAAAGAAGTTCAAAAAGTTTACCGTATGCAAGGTGTTGAAATTGATGATAAACACGTTGAAGTTATGGTAAGACAAATGTTACGTAAAGTACGTATCATTGAAGCTGGAGATACGAAATTACTTCCAGGTGCACTTGTAGATATTCATAACTTTACAGATGCGAACCGTGAAGCATTCAAAGAACGTAAACGTCCAGCAACATCTAAACCTGTATTACTAGGTATAACAAAAGCTTCTCTTGAAACTGAAAGCTTCTTATCAGCAGCTTCATTCCAAGAAACAACACGTGTACTTACAGATGCTGCTATCAAAGGTAAACGTGATAACTTACTTGGACTTAAAGAGAACGTTATTATCGGTAAGCTCATCCCAGCTGGTACAGGTATGAGACGTTACAGTGATGTACAGTATGATAAAGCGACACCAGAAGAAGTTGTTGAAGAGATTCAACCAACTGAAATCTAGTATTGCTTTTAAAATATGAAATGGTTCAGCATTCATTTGAGCTTGTATAAACATATAGACATGTGTTGAAGTTGTAGGATTGCAACACGTGTCTATGTCTTAAGTGACTGACCATTTTACTTTGGGCGAAATAAAAGATGAGATGGTAACATTTGATCTTTATTTCGCTCTTTTATTTTTTTATATATTTTCTGCAAAAAATGTTAATTAAAGTTGACTACGCAGTAATTTTGATGTTATTATTATTAAGGTTGATGCAAGCAGAACTTTGGAGGATATTTAGATGTCTAATGAAAAAGTTGCACGCTTTAACAAACAACACTATGTTATTGGTCTTAAACAGACGCTAAAAGCTTTGAATAAAGATCAAGTGACATCATTGATTATCGCTGAAGACGTTGAAGTTCATCTAATGACTCGCGTGTTAAGTCAAATCAATCAAAAAAACATATCTATCTCATTTTTCGAGAGCAAACAAGCTTTAGGAAAGTATGTAGGTATAAACGTTAATGCGACTGTTGTTGCATTATTGAAATGAGATTAGTAAGATTTTTCTTACTAAATTTTATTTACCTTTAAAATGAACCACCTGGATGTGTGGGATTATAAAAGAAGAGAGGAGGACATATTTCATGCCAACTATTAACCAATTAGTACGTAAACCAAGACAAAGCAAATCAAAAAACTATGATTCACCAGCATTGAACAGAAACTACAACAGTAAAAAGAAAAAGTACACTAGCTTAAACTCACCGCAAAAACGTGGTGTTTGTACACGTGTAGGTACTATGACACCTAAAAAACCTAACTCTGCGTTACGTAAATATGCTCGTGTGCGTTTGTCTAACAACATCGAAATTAACGCGTATATCCCTGGTATCGGACACAACTTACAAGAACACAGTGTTGTACTTGTACGTGGTGGACGTGTAAAAGACTTACCTGGTGTGCGTTACCACATCGTACGTGGTGCACTTGATACTTCAGGTGTTGACGGTCGTAGACAAGGTCGTTCATTATACGGAACTAAAAAACCTAAAAAATAAGTTTAAGATTGCGTAAATTTTCGTTATAAAGAATGAAAATATATTATAATTAGGAAGGGAGGATTTATATTATGCCTCGTAAAGGATCAGTACCAAAAAGAGACGTATTACCAGATCCAATTCATAACTCAAAATTAGTTACTAAATTAATTAACAAAATTATGTTAGATGGTAAACGTGGAACAGCTCAAAAAATTCTTTATTCTGCATTTGAATTAGTTCAAGAACGCAGTGGTCGTGAAGCTATCGAAGTTTTCGAAGAAGCTATCGACAACATTATGCCAGTATTAGAAGTTAAAGCACGTCGTGTAGGTGGCTCTAACTATCAAGTACCTGTAGAAGTTCGTCCAGAACGTCGTACTACTTTAGGCCTTCGTTGGTTAGTTAACTATTCACGTCTTCGTGGTGAAAAAACGATGGAAGAACGTTTAGCTAACGAAATTTTAGACGCTGCAAACAACACTGGTGGTGCAGTTAAGAAACGTGAAGACGTTCATAAAATGGCTGAAGCTAACAAAGCCTTCGCTCACTATCGTTGGTAGGATAGTAGGTTTTTCCCTGAGCATGTTCCACATTGATAGTTTACTATCTAGGTGCATGCTTAGGGCATCGCCATATTTATAGTATTTATTCGCAGTTATACTGGAAGGAGAAAAATACATGGCTAGAGATTTTAGTTTAGAAAGAACTCGTAATATCGGTATCATGGCTCACATCGATGCTGGTAAAACAACTACGACTGAACGTATTCTTTACTATACTGGACGTATCCATAAAATTGGTGAAACTCATGAAGGAGCTTCACAAATGGACTGGATGGAACAGGAGCAAGACCGCGGTATTACAATCACATCAGCTGCAACAACAGCTTCATGGGATGATCACCGTGTAAACATCATCGATACACCTGGACACGTAGACTTCACTGTTGAAGTTGAACGTTCATTACGTGTACTTGATGGTGCGGTTACAGTACTTGATGCGCAATCAGGTGTTGAGCCTCAAACTGAAACAGTTTGGCGTCAAGCAACAACTTACGGCGTTCCTCGTATTGTATTCGTAAACAAAATGGATAAACTAGGTGCGAACTTTGAATATGCTGTAAGCACAATTCATGATCGCCTACAAGCGAATGCACAACCAATCCAATTACCAATTGGTGCGGAAGATGAATTTGAAGCAATCATCGACTTAGTTGAAATGAAATGTTTCAAATACAACAATGACTTAGGAACTGAAATTGAAGAAATTGAAATTCCTGAAGATCAAAAAGAAAGAGCTGAAGAAGCTCGTGCAACACTTATTGAAGCAGTAGCTGAAACAAGTGATGAATTAATGGAAAAATATCTTGGTGACGAAGAAATTACTGTAGCTGAATTAAAAGACGCTATTCGTCAAGCAACTAATAATATTGAATTCTACCCAGTTCTTGTTGGTACTGCCTTCAAAAACAAAGGTGTTCAATTAATGCTTAACGCAGTAATTGATTATTTACCTTCACCATTAGATGTTAAACCAATTATCGGTCACCGTGCTGATGATCCAGAAGAAGAAGTTATCGCAAAAGCGGATGACAATGCTGAGTTCGCTGCACTAGCGTTCAAAGTAATGACTGACCCTTATGTTGGTAAGTTAACATTCTTCCGTGTGTACTCAGGTACATTAACTTCTGGTTCTTATGTTAAAAACTCTACGAAGAATAAACGTGAACGTGTAGGTCGTTTACTACAAATGCACGCTAACTCTCGTCAAGAGCTTAACACAGTTTACTCAGGAGATATCGCTGCTGCGGTAGGTCTAAAAGAAACTGGTACTGGTGATACTTTATGTGGTGAGAAAAATGACATTATCTTGGAATCAATGGACTTCCCAGAACCTGTTATTCACTTATCAGTTGAACCAAAATCTAAAGCTGACCAAGACAAAATGACTACAGCTTTAGTTAAATTACAAGAAGAAGACCCAACATTCCATGCACACACTGACGAAGAAACTGGACAAGTTATCATCGGTGGTATGGGTGAGCTTCACTTAGACATCTTAGTTGACCGTATGAAAAAAGAATTTAACGTTGAATGTAATGTTGGTGCGCCAATGGTTTCATACCGTGAAACATTTAAGCAATCAGCACAAGTTCAAGGTAAATTCGCGCGTCAATCTGGTGGTCGTGGACAATACGGTGACGTTAAAATTGAATTTGAACCGAATGAAACAGGCGGCGGTTTCGAATTCGAAAACGCTATCGTTGGTGGTGTAGTTCCTCGTGAATACATTCCATCAGTTGAAGCAGGACTTAAAGATGCTATGGAAAACGGTGTATTAGCTGGTTATCCATTAATTGATGTTAAAGCAAAATTATTTGATGGTTCATACCATGATGTCGATTCATCAGAAATGGCCTTCAAAATCGCTGCATCATTAGCGCTTAAAGAAGCAGCTAAAAAATGTGAACCAGTTATCTTAGAACCAATGATGAAAGTTACAATTGAAATGCCTGAAGAATACATGGGTGACATCATGGGTGATGTAACATCTCGTCGTGGACGTGTTGATGGTATGGAACCTCGTGGTAATGCACAAGTTGTAAATGCCTTTGTACCACTTTCAGAAATGTTCGGTTATGCAACTTCATTACGTTCTAATACACAAGGTCGTGGAACATACACAATGTACTTCGATCACTATGCAGAAGTTCCAAAATCAATTTCTGAAGATATAATTAAGAAAAACAGTGGTAATAAAACAGCTGAATAATTAGACTTGTATTGTGCAGTGACAGTCTGTACAATACATGTAAAGCATAATTATATGGCTTACAGTTTTATTAATTGATTTTTTAGGGAAAATGCATTATAAAGGTACTGTATGGTCCTTTTAAACTAAATTAATCATCTTCTCATGATGGTGAGAAACTGTCATGAGAGATAAATTTAACAATTATTTTTCTAACGAATAGGAGAGATTTTATAATGGCTAAAGAAAAATTCGATCGCTCAAAAGAACATGCCAATATTGGTACAATCGGACACGTTGACCATGGTAAAACTACTTTAACAGCTGCTATCGCAACTGTTTTAGCAAAAAATGGTGACACTGTTGCACAATCATACGACATGATTGACAACGCTCCAGAAGAAAAAGAACGTGGTATTACAATTAATACTGCACACATCGAGTATACTACTGACAAACGTCACTATGCTCACGTTGACTGCCCAGGACACGCTGACTATGTTAAAAACATGATCACTGGTGCTGCACAAATGGACGGAGCTATCTTAGTAGTATCTGCTGCAGATGGTCCAATGCCACAAACTCGTGAACACATCCTTTTATCACGTAACGTTGGTGTTCCAGCATTAGTTGTATTCTTAAACAAAGTTGACATGGTTGACGATGAAGAATTATTAGAATTAGTAGAAATGGAAGTTCGTGACTTATTAAGCGAATATGACTTCCCAGGTGACGATGTACCTGTAATCTCTGGTTCAGCATTAAAAGCACTTGAAGGCGACGCTGACTATGAGCAAAAAATCTTAGACTTAATGCAAGCTGTTGACGAATTCATTCCAACACCAGAACGTGATTCTGACAAACCATTCATGATGCCAGTTGAGGACGTATTCTCAATCACTGGTCGTGGTACTGTTGCTACAGGCCGTGTTGAACGTGGTCAAATCAAAGTCGGTGAAGAAGTTGAAATCATCGGTATGCAAGAAGAATCAAGCAAAACAACTGTTACTGGTGTAGAAATGTTCCGTAAATTATTAGACTATGCTGAAGCTGGTGACAACATTGGTGCGTTATTACGTGGTGTTGCACGTGAAGACATCCAACGTGGTCAAGTTTTAGCTGCTCCTGGTTCAATTACACCACATACAAAGTTTAAAGCGGAAGTTTACGTTTTATCTAAAGATGAAGGTGGACGTCATACTCCATTCTTCAGTAACTACCGCCCACAATTCTATTTCCGTACTACTGACGTAACAGGCGTTGTTACTTTACCAGAAGGTACTGAAATGGTTATGCCTGGCGACAATGTTGAAATGGAAGTTGAACTAATTTCTCCAATCGCTATCGAAGACGGTACACGTTTCTCTATCCGTGAAGGTGGACGTACTGTTGGATCAGGCGTTGTAACTGAAATCTACAAATAAGATATCTTATCTTTAATATAGATTTGAAGAGTCTCCATGTTGGAGGCTCTTTTTTTATTTTTGATGTAATATTTATTTTTCAACTGAATAATATTATGACCAAGGTTGAAATTTAAAGTGTGAGATATTTGGAAATAAAAAGACCCTAGGCTATTCAGGCCTAGGGCTTAATTACATTTTCCAACTCTAATATTTTTAAAAACTGGCTGGCACTATATTTTAATGATTTTTCATCTAGATTGAAATATGGGCTATGGTGTGGATGTGTGGTATCTTTTTCGGGGTTACCACAACCTGTTAAAAAGAATGCACCTGGACGTACTTTTTGATAATGTGAAAAGTCCTCGCCAATCATCATTAATTCAGATTCGTTAAATCTTAAATTCATCTCATTTGAAGCTTGTTTAACGATGTCAAAGCATTTAGGATTATTGTGGACAGGCAAATAACCTTTAATATAATCAAAATCATAAGTAATGTCATTCGCAACAGCCAACCCTTGCAATAGCTTATCCATCTTGTGCATCACATGTGCTTGTACTTCTGTATCAAAAGTACGCACCGTTCCTTTACAAAATGCAGTATCTGGAATGACATTATCTGCCGAACCAGATTGTACCATGCCGAAGCTAATAACAGCTTGTTTTACCGGATCAATCGTTCTAGAAACAATTTTTTGCGCACTAATGATAAATTCAGCCATAATGACAACAGGATCGATGGTTTCGTGTGGCTTCGCACCGTGTCCACCTTGACCATGAATCGTTACGTTGAATTCATCTGGAGAGGCCATCATCGCGCCAGGACGAGAATAAATTGTGCCGGTAGGGTAACCACTCCACAAATGGTTTCCATATATTCTATCTACGTTTTGTAAGCAGCCATCATCAATCATTTCTTGTGAGCCACCCGGCATAATTTCTTCACCATATTGGAAAATTAGCACGACATCACCATTTAATTTGCTTTTATGTGCGTCGATGATTTCAGCAACGGCTAGTAGTATTGCAGTATGACCATCGTGCCCACATGCATGCATTGCACCAGGATTTTTAGACTTGTAATCTACTTCAGTGAGTTCATTGATAGGTAAAGCATCAAAATCAGCACGTAATGCAATCGTTGGACCGTCTCCTTGTGCACTAAATGTTGCGACAATACCATTTCTTCCAACGGGCGACCGTACCTCGCATGATAGTTGGCTGAGTTGATTTAGGATGTAGTCACGTGTATGATACTCCTCAAATGATAATTCAGGATATTGATGCAAATAGCGACGTATTTGTATCATTCTGTTTTCCTTTTCTCTTGCTAGTTGAAACCAATCAAACAACTTCAACCCTTCTTCCTTAAAATGATTATTCTATTATATCATTTTAAATGACTTTACTGTAGAGACAATTATTGTGACTTTAATTAGATTGTAGAAAACGCTTTAATAAATCGTGTGATTCTACTTTCCTGATACAAGAAAATGGGTTATGATAGGATTAAATAGTAGATAACTCAAAGGGGGATTTCCAGTGGTACAGTCACTACATGGCTTTTTAGATGAAAATATTCAATATTTAAAAGATAATGGACTTTATAATGAAATTGATACAATTGAAGGTGCAAATGGACCAGAGATTAAAATAAACGGGAAAAACTATGTTAATTTGTCTTCAAATAACTATTTAGGACTTGCAACAGATGAAGATTTAAAACAAGCTGCCAAAGATGCCATAGACACTCATGGCGTAGGTGCAGGTGCAGTAAGATCTATTAATGGCACATTAGACCTTCATGACGAATTGGAAGAAACACTTGCGAAATTTAAAGGTACAGAGGCAGCGATCGCATACCAATCAGGTTTTAATTGTAATATGGCAGCCATTTCAGCTGTGATGAATAAAAATGATGCTATCCTATCAGATGAATTAAACCACGCATCAATTATTGATGGATGTCGTTTATCTAAAGCGAAAATTATACGCGTCAACCATTCAGATATGAACGATTTACGTGCTAAAGCGAAAGAAGCTGTTGAATCTGGACAATACAATAAAGTAATGTATATTACTGACGGTGTATTTAGTATGGATGGCGATGTTGCTAAATTACCAGAAATCGTAGAAATTGCAGAAGAATTCGGTTTAATCACATATGTTGATGACGCACATGGCTCTGGTGTCATGGGCAATGGTGCAGGTACAGTGAAACATTTTGGCCTTCAAGATAAAATTGACTTCCAAATTGGTACATTATCTAAAGCTATTGGTGTTGTCGGTGGTTATGTAGCTGGTACACAATCATTGATCGATTGGTTGAAAGCACAATCAAGACCATTCTTATTCTCAACATCATTAGCGCCTGGTGATACAAAAGCTATCACTGAAGCTGTTAAGAAATTAATGGCATCAACAGAATTACACGACAAACTTTGGGAAAATGGTAATTACTTAAAAGACGGATTGAAAAAATTAGGTTTTGACATTGGTAATTCTGAATCACCAATTACACCAGTAATCATAGGTGACGAAAAAGAAACACAAGCATTTAGTAGTCGCTTAAAAGATGAAGGTATCTATGTGAAATCCATCGTCTTTCCAACAGTACCAAAAGGTACAGGCCGTGTTCGTAATATGCCTACAGCTGCACATACAAAAGAAATGCTTGATCAAGCATTAGCGGCATATGAAAAAGTAGGTAAAGAACTAGGTACAATTTAACGCTAACTCCAATTTATAAAACGAATGAATATAAAAAATAAATGAAGCAACAAAATGCTAGACTGCTTATGTCCTATTTGTATGGGCATGTGCTGTCTAGCTTTTTTGATTTTAATCATATTAATAGGGTATAGGTTTAACACTTATGAAAGTATATACATAAATCACAATTTATCTAGGAGATAGGGTGATACAATGACAAAACTAATATTATTAAGAGGTAACTCTGGTAGTGGCAAAACGACTATTGCCCGTAACTTACAAAGCATGTTGGGGAATGGTGTCATGCGCGTGGGTCAAGATGAAATAAGACGCCATATGTTAAACGTCTCAGATAGACCAGGCAATTTATCAATTGAGTTAATAAAATACATTACACTATTTGGCATAGCACATTGTAAATATGTTATTGTAGAGGGTATTTTCAATAAAGAAAAATATGGTAATATGTTACAGAGCATTATTTCAAGTGCGCATATTAAAAGCTATATTTATTATTTCGACTTACCTTATGCAGAAACCGTGAGAAGACATCACTCAAAAACATATACGGATTTCAGAGCACAAAAACTTGCAAGCTGGTTTGTTGAAAAAGATACACTAAATGTAAAAAATGAGAAATTGATTCCTGAAACAATGACACAAAATGATATACTCACGATGATTTTGAATGACCTTCATGACGAGTGAAAATCGTCCTTAGAAGTAGTTCATATTTTTAATAAATTAAAAGGTTGATTTTATGCCAAATGATGTTATAGTTTTGGTTGCTGACGCCTTATGTTAAGGGGTTTTTCAATGAAAAATAATTTAGGGTTGCATTTCACTACACAACGGCTTATCATTAGACCGTTAGAAGAAAATGATTATGAGTCATGGTTGTCAGGATTTGTTAATCGTTATCCTGCGCAATACAAGCATGATAAAGGCCAAGTCGACATGTCAGATGCTACGGAACCATGGTTTGCGGCAATGGTTTTAAAGCACCAACAAGCGATTAAAGATGATGATTTGTATATATTTGGCATTTTTGATAAAACGGGACGTCATCTTGGTATGCTTAACATTAAAAATTTAAGTCG
The DNA here is from genome assembly GCF_002902235.1 of Staphylococcus ureilyticus. Lineage (GTDB taxonomy): Bacteria > Bacillota > Bacilli > Staphylococcales > Staphylococcaceae > Staphylococcus > Staphylococcus ureilyticus. The sequence goes on along the minus strand of NZ_PPRL01000025.1, from coordinate 994 downwards.
CGATCAATTTCAATGGGCAGAAATCGGTTATTTTATCCATAATCAATACTGGCATCAAGGGTATGCTTATGAAGCTTTATCAGAACTTGTGAAACAAACGAAAGAGACTTTAAAGTTTCATAGAATAGAAGCACATATCAATTTGGATAATCAACCTTCTATTCAGTTAATTGAAAAATTAGGCTTTGCATTTGAATGTATTCGAAAAGGATTTATTTTCGAACATGGACAATGGACTGACAACTACGTATATTATCTCAATACACATGACGAACCAATGGGATAGCAACTAAAAGGAAGGAGTGTCAACATGGTTGAATTTAGAGAGTTAACAATGGCTGACGAAACATTATATTGTGATTATATGAAAGAATGGATAGATCACGATGAAAAGGTAGTGCCTGAGATTACGAATATTACCAAATACAATAATTTTGAAGAAATTGTACATGAATTAGCAGATAACAAATCTAATGATGAGACAGTAGATAATACGACATTGTTTTTAATTGATGATGATAAGATTATTGGCGCTGCCAATATTCGCCATCATTTGAATGAAAAATTAAAAATCATTGGCGGCCATGTTGGCTACGGTGTTCGTAAGAGCTACCGAGGCAAGGGCTTTGGTAATAAAATTTTGAAAAAGTCATTAGACTACTTATCACGTATTGGCGTACAAGAAGCGCTGATTACTTGTGAAAAAGATAATGAAGCCTCTGCAGCTGTCATCTTACACAATGGTGGGGAAGAAATAGAATCTTCAACTTTAGATGATGGCACAGTCGTTCGTCGCTTCCAGATAGAAATCGCATAAAATAGCATAATTATTAAAAGTTGCCATGTAAGAAAATGGCAACTTTTTTTATGTTTAAAATATTTAAAAATTGAAAATTTAATTCAAAAATGTAATATAACATAGATATAAATAAAATAATAATGTATAATTAGCAGAGTTTAGTTTATTTCGAAAATAACTTTTATTGAATTTAGG
>NZ_PPRL01000024.1 GCF_002902235.1 Staphylococcus ureilyticus | reverse complement strand
TTGTACATTGAAAACTAGATAAGTAAGTAAAATTTATGATTTTACCAAGCAAAACCGAGTGAATAAGAGTTTTAAATAAGCTTGAATTCAAAAAGAAATAATCGCTAGTGTTCGAAAGAACACTCACAGATTAATAACATTTTGGGTTTTCAACCGACGGTTGTCGAGTTGGAAAGCAAATAGATTAAGTTATTAAGGGCGCACGGTGGATGCCTTGGCACTAGAAGCCGATGAAGGACGTTACTAACGACGATATGCTTTGGGGAGCTGTAAGTAAGCTGTGATCCAGAGATTTCCGAATGGGGGAACCCAATACGAGTTATGTCGTATTATCGATACGTAAATACATAGCGTATCGAAGGTAGACGCGGAGAACTGAAACATCTTAGTACCCGCAGGAAGAGAAAGAAAAATCGATTCCCTGAGTAGCGGCGAGCGAAACGGGAAGAGCCCAAACCAACGAGCTTGCTTGTTGGGGTTGTAGGACACTCTATACGGAGTTACAAAGGAATAGATTAGACGAAGCATCTGGAAAGATGCATCAAAGAAGGTAATAATCCTGTAGTCGAAAATCTGTTCTCTCTTGAGTGGATCCTGAGTACGACGGAACACGAGAAATTCCGTCGGAATCTGGGAGGACCATCTCCCAAGGCTAAATACTCTCTAGTGACCGATAGTGAACCAGTACCGTGAGGGAAAGGTGAAAAGTACCCCGGAAGGGGAGTGAAAGAGAACTTGAAACCGTGTGCTTACAAGTAGTCAGAGCCCGTTAATGGGTGATGGCGTGCCTTTTGTAGAATGAACCGGCGAGTTACGATTTGATGCAAGGTTAAGCAGTGAATGTGGAGCCGTAGCGAAAGCGAGTCTGAATAGGGCGTTGAGTATTTGGTCGTAGACCCGAAACCAGGTGATCTACCCTTGACCAGGTTGAAGTTCAGGTAACACTGAATGGAGGACCGAACCGACTTACGTTGAAAAGTGAGCGGATGAGTTGAGGGTAGCGGAGAAATTCCAATCGAACCTGGAGATAGCTGGTTCTCTCCGAAATAGCTTTAGGGCTAGCCTCAAGTGATGATTATTGGAGGTAGAGCACTGTTTGGACGAGGGGCCCTTCTCGGGTTACCGAATTCAGACAAACTCCGAATGCCAATCAATTTAACTTGGGAGTCAGAACGCGGGTGATAAGGTCCGTGTTCGAAAGGGAAACAGCCCAGACCACCAGCTAAGGTCCCAAAATATATGTTAAGTGGAAAAGGATGTGGCGTTGCCCAGACAACTAGTATGTTGGCTTAGAAGCAGCCATCATTTAAAGAGTGCGTAATAGCTCACTAGTCGAGTGACACTGCGCCGAAAATGTACCGGGGCTAAACATATTACCGAAGCTGTGGATTGTCCGTAGGACAATGGTAGGAGAGCGTTCTAAGGGCGTTGAAGCATGATCGCAAGGACATGTGGAGCGCTTAGAAGTGAGAATGCCGGTGTGAGTAGCGAAAGACGGGTGAGAATCCCGTCCACCGATTGACTAAGGTTTCCAGAGGAAGGCTCGTCCGCTCTGGGTTAGTCGGGTCCTAAGCTGAGGCCGATAGGCGTAGGCGATGGATAACAGGTTGATATTCCTGTACCACCATGAATCGTTTTAAGCGATGGGGGGACGCAGTAGGATAGGCGAAGCGTACGATTGGATTGTACGTCCAAGCAGTAAGACTGAGTGTTAGGCAAATCCGGCACTCATAAGGTCAAGCTGTGATGGGGAGAGGAAATTGTTTCCTCGAGTCGTTGATTTCACACTGCCGAGAAAAGCCTCTAGCTAGATTTATGGTGCCCGTACCGCAAA
>NZ_PPRL01000023.1 GCF_002902235.1 Staphylococcus ureilyticus | reverse complement strand
GGGGAGAGGAAATTGTTTCCTCGAGTCGTTGATTTCACACTGCCGAGAAAAGCCTCTAGCTAGATTTATGGTGCCCGTACCGCAAACCGACACAGGTAGTCAAGATGAGAATTCTAAGGTGAGCGAGCGAACTCTCGTTAAGGAACTCGGCAAAATGACCCCGTAACTTCGGGAGAAGGGGTGCTCTTTAGGGTTCACGCCCAGGAGAGCCGCAGTGAATAGGCCCAAGCGACTGTTTATCAAAAACACAGGTCTCTGCTAAACCGTAAGGTGATGTATAGGGGCTGACGCCTGCCCGGTGCTGGAAGGTTAAGAGGAGTGGTTAGCTTCTGCGAAGCTACGAATCGAAGCCCCAGTAAACGGCGGCCGTAACTATAACGGTCCTAAGGTAGCGAAATTCCTTGTCGGGTAAGTTCCGACCCGCACGAAAGGCGTAACGATTTGGGCACTGTCTCAACGAGAGACTCGGTGAAATCATAGTACCTGTGAAGATGCAGGTTACCCGCGACAGGACGGAAAGACCCCGTGGAGCTTTACTGTAGTCTGATATTGAAATTCGGTACAGCTTGTACAGGATAGGTAGGAGCCTTAGATACGTGAGCGCTAGCTTACGTGGAGGCGTTGGTGGGATACTACCCTCGCTGTATTGGATTTCTAACCCGCACCATTAATCATGGTGGGAGACAGTGTCAGATGGACAGTTTGACTGGGGCGGTCGCCTCCTAAAGAGTAACGGAGGCGCTCAAAGGTTTCCTCAGAATGGTTGGAAATCATTCATAGAGTGTAAAGGCACAAGGAAGCTTGACTGCGAGACTTACAAGTCGAGCAGGGTCGAAAGACGGACTTAGTGATCCGGTGGTTCCGCATGGAAGGGCCATCGCTCAACGGATAAAAGCTACCCCGGGGATAACAGGCTTATCTCCCCCAAGAGTTCACATCGACGGGGAGGTTTGGCACCTCGATGTCGGCTCATCGCATCCTGGGGCTGTAGTCGGTCCCAAGGGTTGGGCTGTTCGCCCATTAAAGCGGTACGCGAGCTGGGTTCAGAACGTCGTGAGACAGTTCGGTCCCTATCCGTCGTGGGCGTAGGAAATTTGAGAGGAGCTGTCCTTAGTACGAGAGGACCGGGATGGACATACCTCTGGTGTACCAGTTGTCGTGCCAACGGCATCGCTGGGTAGCTATGTATGGACGGGATAAGTGCTGAAAGCATCTAAGCATGAAGCCCCCCTCAAGATGAGATTTCCCAACTTCGGTTATAAGATCCCTCAAAGATGATGAGGTTAATAGGTTCGAGGTGGAAGCATAGCGATATGTGGAGCTGACGAATACTAATCGATCGAAGACTTAATCAAATTTAAAAGTTTTGTTGGTTAAACTAAATTTTACTTACAATCTAGTTTTGAGTGTATAAATTTTATACATGACATTGTCTGGTGACTATAGCAAGGAGGTCACACCTGTTCCCATGCCGAACACAGAAGTTAAGCTCCTTAGCGCCGATGGTAGTCGGACTTACGTTCCGCA
>NZ_PPRL01000022.1 GCF_002902235.1 Staphylococcus ureilyticus | reverse complement strand
GTATTATTATTATATTATTACTTAATATTCTAATAAGTAAGCTATTACAATTAGGCATTGTACAATTATTCACTGCATTACAAGGACCGTTAAGCAGTTCTGATCATGCACTTGGATGGTCATTAACATTCCAAATCATTGCCGCTACTTTACAAGTATTTATATTGTCATTTGTTTATTGGTTCTTTACAATCCTAATCATCAATTATACATTAGCTTTTGTTAAGGAACCTAGTAGAGGCGCTTGGTCATCTGTGAAACGTGGCTTTAAAGCTATTAAAAACGGCAATAAAACTTGGTTTAAATTCTATATAGGTATATTATTGCTAAATTTACTTGTTATCATCTTAGCAAACCCAGTAAGTCAATTAGTTTCTATTAGTACTGGTAGTATTTCACAAACATTAGCAACGACTATTATCTATATTGTGTCAGTAATCGTTATTATAATTAGATTAATCGTTTATTACACAAACTTATTAGCAATTATTCAATACTACAATAAAAATGGCGAGAAAATAGATAAATCAGAAGTTAAAAAATCAAAAGCTTCTACACAATCTAATCAAACATCTAAAGTAAGCAATAGTGTTAATCATACAACTGAGAAAGCTACGGATAAAGTTAATCAAACTTCTGATCAGTTTAAAGATAATGCTGAAGAAAAGGCTTCAGATATCAAAGATCAAATTGATAACAAAGAAAAATAATATCAATAGGAAACAGTTAGGACCATCGTTCTACCTTCAAAAAGGACTAATCCACGTTCAAAAGGATTAGTCCTTTTGAATTTATACTTGTCTTTTTTTACGATACTACTTAACTGTTTATATTATACTTGCACACTCTCAATTGATTCTTATGCTAAAGCATGTGAACAGTCAATTATCCATATCAAAAAAAGACACTTTATCTCATTTAATAATCATTATTAAACGAGAAAATTGTCTTTTTTAATCAATTTATCTATACGTATATTTTATAGTAAATGTTTTTTCAAGTATAATGCCGCACCGTTTTCTTCATTTGTGAATGAAGTGACATCATCAGCTAAAGCTTGAATTTCTGGCCGAGCGTTCTTCATCGCTACAGTATAATTACCAAACGCAAACATCGCTCTGTCGTTATCACTATCACCAATGACTAATGTTTCTTCTTGTTTAATGCCAAAGTAGTCTATCATTTCTTTAATTCCAGTGCCTTTGTCAATACCAAAAGCCATTGTTTCCGCGTTAAAGCGCGATGAATTTGATACACTGATTTGAAGTGCTGTTTGGTCATCGATTAACTGATTTCGAAATTGAGTAATCTTATCATAATCTGGTGAGAATAAATAAATTTTTGAAAATGATGTGTCAGGGATAATTGGTTCCCAACTTACTTTTTCAACAATAGATTCTCTACGGGATATCCACTCACTATAGCCTACGTTTTCAGGTGGTGTTGATTGTTTAAACATAGCTTCTGCCCACGTTTGATCTTCATTAAGAATGATACGATTGCCGTCGAAAGGAAACACTTCATAATAAATTGCTTGTGCTTTTGCTCTTTTCACAATTTCATTTACCGTATCAAATGTTAAACTATGTTTAAAAATAGTTTCATTGTGAACGACACCGTTCGTACCATTAGAACTAATAATACCATCCACTTTAAAGTCTTTAGGTACAAGGTAATGAATCTCATCATGTGCTCTTCCAGTAGCTAAAAACACTTTATAACCATGATTTCTTAAAGTCTGTATTATTTCTGTCGTTTCGTTATCTACACGATTGTTTTTATGTAAAATTGTACCATCCATATCCAAAAATATTGCTTTAACATTTTCCATTTAATCTAAATCCTCCATCATATGTTATCGTCTTAAATTATGGCACTTTGTCTATGTTTCTGCAATGTCTTCATCTTCTAAAAACAATGTATAGCGCCCATGGTTATATGTTATGCTGACATTCCGCTTAAAGAAGTGACTTAATGTTGTATTATTTAGAATTTCGGATAATTGACCTTGTTTGAAAGATTGTCCATTTTTCAATAAAAAACCATAATCAATGTCCTGGGTGATTTCTTCTACAAAATGCGTGACATAAATTACTGCTAATTGAGGATTTTGTTTATACAATTGTGTCAGTGCACTTAATAAATCTTCTCTTGCAATAAAATCTAGTCCTGAAGCTGGTTCATCCAAAATTAAAAGTTTAGGGCTCCCCATCAAAGCTCTTGCTATCAACACTTTTTGACGCTCTCCAGTAGAAAGATAACCATAATATTGATTTTCAAATTGAGTCATTCCCATTTGCTTTAAATATTGTTTTGCCAAATCTATGTGTTGTTGTTGTACATCCTGAAACACACCGATTGACTTAAATATCCCACTCATTACTACATCTAAAACAATTTCACCATCTTGAAAACGATCCATTAAACTACTAGATACAAATCCAATTTGCTGGCGTACATTTTCAGCAGAATATCCTTTGTTTCCAGGCTTCATACCAAATAAAGTCATTTCACCTGACGTATTTGGCTCATAGGCATTTAAAATATTCAATAGTGTCGTCTTACCTGCCCCATTCAAACCATATAACATCCATTTTTCTCCCTCTTTAATCTGCCAACTCACACCTTGAACAATTTCTTTTCCATCTTTTCTTCTTGCTATATTGTTCAAATCAATTAGCATATATATCCCCCTTTGTTAAATTGCCATTTATTTTTGATTCTGTCTAAATATATTTTCCAATGTCTTACCTTTAGCTAATTCATCAACCATCTTGTCTAAATACCTAATCTCTTTCATTACTGATTCTTGCATATTTTCAACACGTATCCCACAAATAACACCTGTCACTTTAGTTCGATGTGGATTTAATCGTGGTGCTTGTTGAATAAATGTTTCATAATCAGTACCATCTTCTACCATTTCATCCAACTGAGATTGACTATAGTCGGTCATCCACTTAATGATCGTGTCCACTTCATTTTTCGTTCTACCTTTTTTTTCGGCCTTTTTCACTAAATGAGGATAAACATTTCCAAAAGCCATAGTATAAATTTTAGGTTTTGTCATTATTGTACACTACCTTTCTTTAATTTCTATATGTAATCGTTCTTCTTAGCATATTAAATTTTCTAAACTTTTGAAAACATTTCACTTTCAATAAGTTAAAAATAAAAGCTGAGACAATTTAATGTCCCAGCTCAAACTTATTTATAAATTTATTCAACTGTAACAGACTTAGCTAAGTTACGTGGTTTATCCACATCTAAATCTCTGTGTAGTGCAGCATAATATGAAATTAACTGCATTGCCACAACAGCAACTAATGGTGTTAACAACTCATGGACATGAGGAATAACGTATGTGTCGCCCTCTTTATTTGATCCATCCATAGAAATTATACAAGGGTTTGCGCCACGTGCAGCAACTTCTTTCACATTGCCGCGAATAGAAAGGTTTACATTTTCTTGTGTAGCTAAAGCAATCACTGGAGTACCCTCTTCAATAAGAGCAATCGTACCGTGTTTAAGTTCACCACCTGCAAAACCTTCTGCTTGAATATAAGAAATTTCTTTAAGCTTCAATGCGCCTTCTAAACTAACATTATAGTCGATTGTACGACCAATAAAGAATGCATTTCTAGTTGTTTCTAAGAAATCTGTAGCAATTTGTTTCATTACATCTGCATCATCCACAATTGTTTCAATAGCAGTAGTCACTTTCGCGAGTTCTCGTAATAACTCAACGTCGGCTTCTTTACCGTGTTCTTTCGCTACAATTTGTGACAAAATTGAAAGTACTGCAATTTGTGCAGTGTAGGCTTTTGTAGATGCAACGGCTATTTCAGGACCGGCATGTAATAATAAAGTATGATCTGCTTCACGAGATAATGTTGAACCAGGAACGTTTGTAATTGTTAATGATTTGTGCCCTAGTTTCTTAGTTTCTACTAATACAGCACGACTATCCGCTGTTTCACCTGATTGTGAAATGTAAATAAATAATGGTTTTTCAGAAAGTAATGGCATATTATATACAAATTCTGAAGCAACATGTACTTCTGTAGGCACGCCTGCCCATTTTTCTAAGTATTCTTTACCAACTAATCCTGCATGATAACTTGTACCTGCTGCGATGATGTAAATTCTGTCTGCATCTGCTACATCTTTTATAATATCCGCATCCATTTTCAAATTACCTTCAGCATCTTGATATTCCTGGATAATACGACGCATTACTGCAGGTTGTTCATGGATTTCTTTCAACATGTAATGATCATAAACACCTTTTTCTGCATCAGCAGCATCAATTTGTGCAGTATAAGCTTCTCTGTCTTGTACCGTACCTTCTTGGTCTTTAATAACTACATCATCACGTTTAACAATAACAATTTCATGATCATGAATTTCTTTGTATTGGTTTGTTACTTGTAACATTGCAAGTGCATCTGAAGCAATAACATTAAAATCATCGCCTACACCAATTAATAACGGCGATTTATTTTTTGCAACATACATAGTGTCACGGTCATGACTATCAATTAATCCTAATGCGTAAGAACCTTCTAATAACGATACAACTTTCGTAAACGCTGCTTCTGTAGAAAGCCCAGTATTTGAGAAGTATTCAACTAATTGAACAATAACTTCTGTATCAGTTTCAGATAGAAATTTTACATCTGATAAATATTCATTTTTTAACTCTTCATAGTTTTCAATTACACCATTATGCACTAAAGTGAAACGTTTAGTTGCAGATTGATGTGGATGTGAATTTTCATAATTTGGCACACCATGTGTTGCCCAACGTGTGTGACCAATACCTACATTGCCATCAACGTCTTTACTATCTGCAACTTTTCTTAACTCTGCAATACGTCCTTTTGATTTAAATACATTTGTGCCGTCATCGTTAACAACAGCAACACCAGCAGAGTCATATCCTCTATATTCTAATTTTTCTAATCCTTTTAGTAACAATTCTTTGGCATTATCATGCCCGATATATCCAACTATTCCACACATATACATACTCCTCCAATTTAATGGTGAAGGGTATTGAACGTTCGGCGTATAGGAACCTGTTCAATATATAAGGCCAATTCAAATAAATTTCTTAACATTCGTTTTTGTAAGAAATTTTAAAAATAGGCACAGAAATCCCATTCACCTTTACTTTTAATTTTTATTTAATTTGGCTATCTTATTAACTTTGTGCACTAGGTCACCCTAATGTTTTCCTTAATAAGTTTACGAATGAGCCACATCCGGGATAGCATCCGCCGATGGTTCGATAACTATCCTCCTCGTCTACAAGCTTCGATTTCATATCTATTAAGATTTCTGCTATAAATCTTAAATGTTAAATATTTAACCGCTTCACTTGCACAGGCGCTTTTATTGATATATTTAAGACAAACTTTCCTCCTTTCCTTCAATACCACTAATTGTACAATGTATTTGTGACCAAATGCAAATTTTTTATTAACTTCATCCTTAAAATAATTGCAAAATGTTTTTATTATTAAAAATTCAAAACCTTCCATATATTAATAGTCATAAACTTGTCAAAAAATATGTGACAAATTTGAGATTACTATTTGTTGTTTATTTATGTAAACAGACCTACAATGATACTTAAATACAGAGAAAAAGAGGTGCAAATTATGTCACAAACAGATGCTCAAGAAAATAAAGGAATTGGTCGTAAAGTTCAAGCCTTTGGTTCATTTTTAAGTAGTATGATTATGCCTAATATTGGTGCTTTTATTGCTTGGGGTTTTATAGCAGCAATATTTATAGATGGCGGTTGGTGGCCAAATAAAGATTTAGGTGAATTAGCTGGACCAATGATTACTTATTTAATACCATTATTAATTGCTTATAGTGGTGGTCGCCTAATACACGAGATGCGTGGCGGAATTATTGCAGCTGTAGCAACAATGGGTGTTATTGTAGCATTACCAGAAACACCTATGTTACTAGGTGCAATGATTATGGGACCACTTGTTGGTTGGTTAATGAAGAAAACTGATGAATTCATTCAACCAAGAACACCACAAGGTTTTGAAATGTTATTCAATAACTTCTCAGCTGGTATTTTAGGTTTTATTATGACTATCATAGGTTTTAAAATATTAGCACCAATCATGGAATTTATCATGCATATTTTATCAGTTGCTGTTGAAGCATTGGTACATGCGCATTTACTTCCATTGGTAAGTATTATTGTTGAACCTGCTAAGATCGTATTTTTAAATAACGCTATAAATCATGGTGTATTTACACCATTGGGTGCAGATCAAGCTGCATCTGCAGGCCAATCTATTTTATACACAATCGAATCAAACCCTGGTCCAGGTTTAGGTGTTTTAGTTGCTTATATGATCTTTGGTAAAGGGACAGCTAAAGCTACTTCATATGGGGCTGGGATTATCCACTTCTTAGGTGGTATTCATGAAATTTACTTCCCTTATGTGTTAATGAGACCTTTATTGTTCATCGCAGTAATATTAGGTGGTATGACTGGTGTTGCTACTTATTCATTATTAGACTTTGGGTTCAAGAGTCCAGCTTCACCTGGTTCATTTATCGTATATATGTTAAATGCCCCTAAAGGCGAATTCTTACACATGATTACAGGTGTGTTATTAGCAGCAATCGTTTCATTTATTGTTTCATCAATTATTTTAAAATTCACAAAAGAAACAGAAGAAGATTTAGAAGCAGCGACAGAGAAAATGGAAGCATCAAAAGGTAAAAAATCGAGTGTATCTTCTAAGTTAACAGGGAATAGTGATGATAACACTTCAACAACTACAAAAGATACAGCTGACAAAAATAGTGATAGTCAATCAGAGGATGATTTACTAGATGACTATGATACAGAGAATGTAGATGCACATGACTACAGTAAAGTAAATCATGTTATCTTCGCTTGTGACGCAGGTATGGGATCAAGTGCTATGGGCGCAAGCATGTTACGTAACAAATTCAAAAAAGCTAGCATTCAAGACGTTGAAGTAACGAATACAGCGATTAATCAATTGCCAAGTGACGCTCAACTTGTCATTACTCAGAAAAAATTGACAGATAGAGCAATCAAACAAGTTCCAAATGCAATTCATATTTCAGTAGAGAACTTCTTAAATTCTCCTAGATATGATGAATTATTAGAAAACCTTAAAAAAGAAGAAAACTAATCACTCACTAAAAAAGAAATAAATTGGAGGGTATGGCTATGTTTTTGAGTACACGTGAAAAAGAAATTATCGAAATGTTAATTAAGTATCACGGTCAATATGTCACTATTTATGACATTGCTCAACATTTAGCTGTATCCTCTCGTACTATTCATAGAGAATTAAAGTCTATTGAGCCATTTTTAGAAAGTTTTAATATTGAATTGGAACGCGTTACGAAAAAAGGTTTACAGTTATCTGGTAGTCCATCAGCGATACATTCATTAAAAAATGAATTACTTCAACAAGTTACGATTGATTTGTCTCAAGAAGAACAAAAAGTAATTATATTATATGCACTTATTCAAGCTAAAGATCCAATCAAGCAATACAGTTTAGCACACGAAATTGGTGTTTCTACGCAAACCCTAGCTAAATTACTAGATGAGTTAGATGGTGAACTCGTACAATATCAATTAACGCTTCAAAAAAAGCGTGGTGAAGGTATTCACCTTTATGGTGCTGAATCAAAAAAAAGAGAGTTATTAAGTCAATTGATGGTTAATAATTTAAACAGTACGAGTGTTTATTCTGTAATAGAAAACCACTTTGTGTATCAATCCATTAATCAAACTCAGTTACCAATGGTAGATTTAGATAAAATCTTCCAAGTTGAGAGGATTCTTATGGATCATTTAGGACAACTACCTTATTCACTGACAGAATCAAGCTATTTAACTTTAACAGTACACATTGTGCTCAGCATTGATCGAATGCTTAAAGATGAATATGTAGCTTTAAATGATGATATTTATAATCATGTCAAAGATACCTTTGAACATCAAGTCGCCTCAGCTTTAGCATTACATTTAGAGCACATCTACGGCGTTCAGTTCAACCAAGCCGAAATAACCTTTATCACGATTCATTTACGCGGGGCCAAACGCAAAGAAACTACTGAAGTGTTTAAAAATAATAAAGATGATCAACGCATCAAAAATCTTATTCAAATGGTATCAGAGATTTCTCAACAAACATTTAAAGATTGGCGAACATTAAGCGAAGGGTTAAAATTGCATATAATACCTGCAATCAATCGATTAAATGCTAATATTGAAACGCATAATCCTTTAACTGAAATGATTAAGCATAAATATCCAAGATTATTTGAAAGTGTACATCAAGGTTTAATAAAAACATGGCCAAATTTTCAATTTCCAGAAAGTGAAATTGCATTTATCGTATTACATTTCGGTGGTGCAATCCAAAAACAAGCCACATCTTTTTATAATGTACTCGTCGTTTGCAGTAGTGGGATTGGTACAAGCCGTCTACTTGCTACACGATTACAACAAACATTTAGTGAAATTCAACAAACAACGCAAGCCTCTGTGGGTGATCTTAATTCCATTGATATTCAACAATATGATGCTATTATTTCAACAGTTAATCTAGATATCAGCTTACCATATCTCACTGTTAATCCATTGTTACCAGATGCAGACATTAATCACGTAGCTGCTTTTCTAAACATGCAACAAGACAAGCCACAAACGCAAATATTTGATGATGCTGATATAACCTTTTCAAATCCTGAATATCAATTAGATTATATCCGTAAAGGACTAGAAGTCATTGATTCGATATATATTGATTATACACATATTCAAGATTGGATTATGTATTTAACAAGACAATTATTTAAACATCAAATTATTGAAGATAAACAGTCATTCGCTGAACTTATTAAGCAACGCATGGATGAACAAGGCTTTGTTTTAGATCCTTATCCTATTGCTATGCCACACTTAAAAAGTGATTTAATTAAAAAACCATTTATCCTAGTCACTATATTAGAAAACCCACTTTTGCTTAAAAGTAATCAAAATGACAAAGTTTCTGTAACATATTTATTAAATATGTTCATACCTCCGGATGATATCATGGCACAACTTATTAGTGAATTATCTGGAAAAATTGGTGAGCATCTCGATAATATCGATCAATTTATGCAACAACCAGAACAATTATCAGATTTACTAAAACAAAGTTATCTGAAAGCATTACAAAATCAATTAAACATGGAGTGAATAATATGAGCGAATTATTTAGCAATGACAATATTTTTATTAATCAAACAGTGAAAGATCAAAACGAAGCAATTGAAAAAGCAGGACAAGCACTTGTATCCAGTGGTGCAGTTACAGAAGACTACATTCAAGCTATGAAAGATCGTGAGCAAGTTGTAACAACATTTATGGGTAATGGATTGGCCATTCCCCACGGTACTGATGAAGCGAAAACTAGTGTATTAAAATCAGGGTTAACTTTAATTCAAATTCCTGATGGTGTTGATTGGGATGGAGAAGAAGTTAAAGTGGTTGTAGGTATCGCAGGTAAAGATGGTGAGCATTTAGATTTACTATCAAAAATTGCTATTACATTTAGTGAAGAAGAAAATGTTGAACGCATTATCAATGCTTCATCAGCTGAAGAAATTAAACAAGTATTTGAGGAGGCTGACGCATAATGAAAGCATTACATTTTGGTGCGGGTAACATTGGTCGTGGTTTTATTGGTTATATTTTAGCTGATAATGATATTAAAGTTACATTTGCAGATGTCAATGCTGAAATTATTGATGCTTTAGATTCAAAACATGAATATGATGTGATACTAGCTGACGATGCGCAAACAACAACTCGTGTGCACAATGTTGACGCAATCAATTCAGGACAACCTTCTGCTAAATTAAAACAAGCTGTATTAGAAGCTGATTTAATTACTACTGCAGTCGGTGTAAATATTTTACCAATTATAGCTAAAACGTTTGCGCCTTATTTAAAAGAAAAAGAAACACCGGTAAATATTGTAGCATGTGAAAATGCCATTATGGCTACGAACACATTGAAAGAGGCAATCTTAGATATCACTGGTCCATTAGATGACCATATTCATTTTGTCAATTCTGCAGTTGATCGAATTGTTCCTCTGCAGTCCAATGAGAATATTTTAGATGTCATCGTGGAACCTTTCTATGAATGGGTTGTAGAAAAAGATGCATGGTATGGTCCAGAATTAGATCATATCAAATACGTGTCTAATTTAACGCCTTATATTGAACGAAAATTATTGACGGTAAACACTGGTCATGCATTCTTAGCCTACGCTGGTAGATATAATAATCAACCTACGATTTTAGATGCAATGAATGATAAAATAATCAAACATGACCTGGAAGAAGTTTTAAAAGAAACCAGTCAATACATTACGAACCAATTTGATTTTTCAACATCAGAACAAGCAAAATACGTTGATAAAATTATTGAGCGCTTTAAAAACCCTCATCTTTCAGATGAAGTAACTCGTGTTGGTCGAGGCACAATCCGTAAAATTGGACCTCAAGATAGAATAATTAAACCATTAAATTATCTCTATCAAAATAATCTAAAACATCATGCCTTAATTAAAGCAGCTGCATTACTATTAAAATACGATGATACGAATGATCAAGAAACAGTTGAAAAAAATAATTATATTAAAGATTATGGTGTTGAAGCATTCTTAAAAGATTATGCTAAAATTGATGATCACTTGGCTTCTGAAATTAACAAAGAATACAACGTTTTATAAAAGATATTGTATTATTAAATATCCAAAATTATAGACTAATCCTCATTTATATGGATTAGTCTTTTTAGTTAATTTTTATAACATTGGTTGTATTTGCAAGAAATAAGTGACTTTATAGCTCAATTCTGTACTTTTCTTATGCTTCTGATTCTACTAGATATCTACCTAACTTATTTTACAAAATGAATTTAAAATATAATATTATGAATTACACACTTCGTTTGGTTTATAGCTAATAAAAAAACTGTCAATACATGTACTAACACTATCATTAGTATCTGTATTAACAGTTTCAAATAAGTCATAGCACTTATTCATTTAACCCCATTTTCTCTTTAACTACATCTGCAATTGTTTGGGCATAATCTTGTGCTGCTTCATCAGTTGCTGCTTCAACCATAACTCTTACTAATGGTTCCGTGCCTGATGGTCTAACTAAAATACGCCCTTCTCCGTTCATTTCAACCTCTACTCTAGTCATAACTTCCTGAACATCTACATTTTCTTCTACGCGATATTTATCAGTCACACGCACATTAACTAAAGATTGAGGATATTTTTTCATTTGTTTTGCAAGTTGACTCAAGCTTTTACCAGTCATTTTAATAATGCTTGCTAACTGCACGCCTGTTAATAAACCATCACCTGTAGTGTTATAATCCATTAACACGATATGGCCAGATTGTTCTCCACCTAAATTATAATTACCTCTACGCATTTCTTCAACTACGTAACGATCTCCTACTTTTGTTTTATTAGATTGAATACCTTCATCTTCTAAAGCTTTGTAGAATCCTAAATTACTCATAACGGTTGAGACGATCATATTATTATTTAATTCTTGGTTCTTGCTCATTGCTTGACCAATGATGAACATAATTTGATCTCCGTCAACGATATCTCCATTTTCATCAATAGCGATTATTCTATCGCCATCACCATCAAACGCTAATCCAAAGTCACATTCAGCCTCAACAACTTTTTCAGACAATGTTTCTGGATGTGTTGATCCTACATGATCATTAATATTATAACCATTAGGATTACAGCCAACCGTAACTGTATCAGCCTCTAAATCTCCAAATAAAAACGGTGCTAGAGATGAAGTAGAACCATGGGCACCATCTAAGGCGATTTTCATACCGTCTAAGTTAACATCAATCGTTGATTTTAAATAACTTAAATACTTCTGCGCACCTTCAAAATAATCAGAATAATGCACAATGTCTTCACCTACAGGTCGTGGTAATTCTGGATTTTCTTGATCTAATAATTGCTCAATTTCTCTTTCTTGATCATCAGATAGTTTGAAACCATCTGAACCGAAAAATTTAATACCGTTATCTGGGACAGGATTATGAGAAGCAGAAATCATAACACCTAATTCAGCTTCCATCTCTTTAGTTAAATATGCTACGCCAGGTGTTGATATAACGCCTAAACGCATAACTTCTGCACCGATTGAAATCAATCCAGCAATCAACGCAGATTCAAGCATTTCACCAGAAACACGAGTATCTCTACCTACTAGTACTTTAGGGTGCTTTTCACCTTCATTATGGGCTAACACGTAACCTCCAAAACGCCCTAATTTAAACGCAAGTTCTGGCGTTAATTCTTTGTTTGCAACGCCCCTTACGCCGTCTGTACCAAAATATTTTGCCATGATTTATATCTCCTTTATAAAAATCTATTTAATATTAATTTTTGCTGTTGTTTCATTTGGTTCAATTTTCGAAACGTCATCTGGTAATTTAAATTCTACATTTTTTTCAGTTGATTCTGTAACTCCATCTAAATCGATTTCTGCAGTAATTTCGTCAATATCTTGAATGTCGTTTCTATTACCGAAAATTTCTACTTCTTCTTTATCTAATTTTATATCATCTATTTCTTTACCTTTAGGTAAGGCGCCTATTGCTTTAGTTTTCACTTTTACTTTCTTACTATAATCTTCCAATTTGACGCTCAAATTAACTTCATTTGGTTGTATTAATACTTTGATTTTATTGAGTTTTCTATCAAAAGCAGTGATACGTGCAATATCCGTAGTATCTTTACTAATTTTATCTTTATCTTTAAACGTAGCTTTTAAGTATGCAATTTTATCAATTTGCTTGCTACCACCAGTAACTTTAACTGTTTCAGGTGATACGCTTTGGTCACTCACTTTATAATTGGCATCTAAGTCATTATCACTCACATCAGGTTCTACTTTAAGTTTCTTAGTAACTTTTTCTTCAAGATTAACTGTTGTTTCTTTTGGCTTAACTGTATAATCAACGTCTTTATTTAAACCATTGACCTTGAATTGTGTGGTATGTTTTCCAGCTTTCTCACCACTCAAATCAAGAACAGCTTTAATATTTTCGCCGTTTTCAGCTTTCAACACTTGAGATTGTGGACCAGATATTTCAATATCCACTTTATTCGGTACATCGCTAGCATATAACGATTTACTATCATAATTAACTTGTACTGGTACATCCTGAAGTGTTTCAGTAGATTTTTGTCCCAGTTGGTCAGCATTAAAGATATTACCAAACATGTTATTGACAGATAAGAAGAATACTAATGCTAAAACTAATGCGATTAATCTTAATCCCCATTTACTTTCTAACATATTAATTCACACCTTTCTCTTGAAAGTGTGTGCCAAACCAATGTTCAGCCAATAATTCTTCAAATGCTTCATTAGATATATCTTTTCTTAATTTACCATCAAACGTGACTGAAATAGATCCTGTTTCTTCAGATACTACTACTGTAAATGCATCTGAAACTTCTGAAATGCCCACAGCTGCCCTATGTCTTGTTCCCAGACTTTTAGCTATTTTAGCACTGTCTGACAGTGGCAAATAACTGGCAGCACTTGCAATTTTGTTCGCTTGAATGATCATAGCACCATCATGTAAAGGTGTATTTGGTATAAACACATTAGTCAGTAATTCTTGAGAAATTTCGGAATTCATTGCTATACCTGTTTCAATATAATCTTGTAATCCTGTTTCTTTTTCAAATACGATTAATGCGCCAATCCGGCGTTTAGCCATATACTGAACAGCCTTAGAAACAGATGAAATAAGCTTGTCTTCATCACTATTCAAACTTGTAGAATAGCGTTTAAATAGACTTCCTCTACCCAGTTGTTCTAAAGCACGTCTAATTTCCGGCTGAAATATAACGATTAAAGCTAAAACACCCCATTGTATTACTAAATCAAACAAACGAGATGTCGCTGTTAAGTTTAACATTTTACTCACTTGTTGGCCGATCACAATTACTACAATACCTTTCAGCAATTGAATCGCTTTTGTACCTTTAAATACTGTAATGAGAAGATAAAGTACATACCATACAATGAGCAAATCGAGTACACTAGCAATTATTTTGACTGTACTCCAATCATCAAAAAAGTTGGATAAATCCATAACATCTCCTCCGGTTATCTGTTCCCATGTTATATATTATACCAATCATAACATTAACTGTCATATTAAGTATTAAATTTTTATCGTAAAATTAAAAAAAATAATATGGAATTAGCCCCATATTATTCCTTTTATTGTTTTATAATAATGTTTCACCAAAGAAACTACCTACTAATGAAACTGCCTGTTCTGCCGTGTGATTATTCATATCTATCAATGGATTTACTTCAACTAAATCCATGGAAGTGATTAAATTTGAATTATGTAATAATTCTAGCGCAAAATGACTTTCTCTATATGTTAAGCCTCCTAGTACTCTTGTACCAGTTCCTGGTGTTTCAGCAGGATCTAAGGCATCTACATCTAATGACAAATGAATGCCATCTGTTTTAGATTTCAAGTAATCTAAAGTTGCCTCCATCACGTGCTTAATCCCAAGTTTATCAATATCGGCCATTGTATATGTTTTTATATTATTTTCTTTAATATATTGACGTTCTCCCTTATCTAAATCTCTCATACCTATCAGTACAATGTTCTCTGGTCTAACTTTTGTCGCATAATTAGAGATATTCACTAAACGTGAGTCCCCTTCGCCTGCCAACACTCGCAGTGGCATCCCATGTATATTACCTGAAGGTGATTCTTCAGGTACATTTAAATCACCATGTGCATCATACCAAATCACTCCTAAATTTTCATAGTGTTTACTAATACCAGAAATTGAGCCTATTGCTATGGAATGGTCACCACCTAATATAAGTGGAAAATTACCATTATCAACACTTTGTGATACTGTTTCACTAAGTTGGTTAGATACTTCAACTATTTCATCTAAATTGCGTAATCCTTTTTGAGCTGAGTTGAACTTCTCTAAATGTATTGCAGGAACACTAATATTACCTGAATCTTTAACATTAATTCCAATATTTTGTATTCGTTCTACAATACCTGCATAACGGATTGCGTCCGGTCCAAAATCTACCCCCAATTTTTTTTGACCATAAGTCGAAGGTGCACCAATAATCTCTACTAATTTATTCATTTAAAAAACCCCTTTGTTTTCGTTTGATATTAGGATAATCTAAAGTGATATGACTTTCAAGCTAATACAAAAGCCCCCAATTATGTAAATTTAAGTAAATTACATAAAGAAACAAAATAACGATTTTTAATTCAAAATAACTAGATATAGCAACGTCATTTTATTATTTTAAACAAAAAAATGTATATAATAAATATTAAAAAACTTCTATTAAAAAACAAAAAAAGCATTCCCGAAGGAATGCTTAAAAGTGAGCCATAGAGGATTCGAACCTCTGACCCTCTGATTAAAAGTCAGATGCTCTACCAACTGAGCTAATGGCTCTAATGGCTGGGCTAGCTGGATTCGAACCAGCGCGTGACGGAGTCAAAGTCCGTTGCCTTACCGCTTGGCTATAGCCCATTAATGGTGGAGGGGGGCAGATTCGAACTGCCGAACCCGAAGGAGCGGATTTACAGTCCGCCGCGTTTAGCCACTTCGCTACCCCTCCGTATTATTAAATTAACAATGGTGGAGGATGACGGGTTCGAACCGCCGACCCCCTGCTTGTAAGGCAGATGCTCTCCCAGCTGAGCTAATCCTCCAATATGTATCAATGACCCCGACGGGACTCGAACCCGTGTTACCGCCGTGAAAGGGCGGTGTCTTAACCGCTTGACCACGGGGCCATATGGCTCCACAGGTAGGACTCGAACCTACGACCGATCGGTTAACAGCCGATAGCTCTACCACTGAGCTACTGTGGAATAATAATATATATTGCCTGGCAACGTCCTACTCTTGCGGAACGTAAGTCCGACTACCATCGGCGCTAAGGAGCTTAACTTCTGTGTTCGGCATGGGAACAGGTGTGACC
>NZ_PPRL01000021.1 GCF_002902235.1 Staphylococcus ureilyticus | reverse complement strand
ATTTTCATAAACAAACCCCACCTAATCCTCATGTTTATCATATAAATATAAGCAATAATTTACTTGTACTTTATCAAAATAATAATCAATATGATAATAATAAGAATTTTATATGAAATAATACGCATTAAGTAACAATATGTTCTATTTAAAATAGTTATATAGCGTTGGTGATTTATAAAACTTCATAAAAATGCTGAGACAATTCAATTTGTCTCAGCTTTTTTTCTTATCGCCGTGCGATGAAGAAGTGATTTTAAATCAATTAAATTTGAATATCTCACTTCGTTTTTAAGTTCAAGATATTTGTATCTCAGACTTGCATAGACTAAGCGAAAAATAATGAGATAATATACGCGCTAATCCCAACTAGAATACAATACAGAAGTGCAGGGCCTAATGTTTTTCTTATGACACTACCTTCTTTACCAGGCATATTAACTACCGCACAAACTGCGACCACATTATGCACACAGATCATGTTACCGGCAGCTGCACCAATGATTTGTGCAGCTAATACAATAAATGGATCTGCACCAATAGAGTTAGCAATGTTTAATTGAATAGGTGAGAAAGTCAACGTTGATACAGTAGCACTACCTGTAATAAACGAACCTAAAGCACCTAAGAATGGTGCTACGAATAGCCATACAGGACCTAAAGTATTAGCCATATTTTTGGCGATATATTCTGGCATACTTATTAAATCATGTGCATTGATACCTGAGTTGATAAAAACATGCACCATTGCGAGTGTGGCAATTAGTGTAATACCAGTAATTTTTATTGTTGATAAGGATGTGATACTTGCATTACCTAAATCCTTAATAGATTTTCTTTGAATTATAATGGCGAAAATTGCTGATAATAATAAAATTGTCCCAGGTGAATAAAGAAATTGCCATTCAGATGATATTTCAGAGAAATTTAAAATATTATTCCAAGAAAAATCAAGAACATGTGTGGTGAAATATTCAACACTTGGAACCGTTCTCGTTAATAAAAGTAAGATAACAACCATTACATAAGGTGCCCAAGCAGTTAGTAAACTCATAGAATGTTCTGTACTATCTGCCTCGTATGTTTTATCTAAGCCATCTGTCCACACTGTTTTAGGTAACAACCAACCTTTACTTGCAGTTAAGACGGCAACTACTAAACCAGTTAATGAGCCTAATATAGCAACAAATTCTGCGCCGAAAACATGTGCATATACAAAGGCAGATACGGCATATACAATTCCTATTAATGCTAGCCATGGTAGCATTTCAATAATGGATTTTAACTTTTTATTTTTCCCAAAGAAAATAATCATCGTAGAGATAACAATGATAGGTATGAAAATACCACTCAATAAATCTAATATAGTTATTTGCTCAGCTGTCGAATGGAAAAAGGATTGATTTGCTTCTTTTAAAGTACTTAATCCAACAATAACTGGCGTGCCCACTGCTCCGAAAGACACTGCAATACTATCGGCAATTAAAGCTGTAACAACAGCTATCATAGGTCTAAAACCTAAAGCAACTAATAAAGGTGCTGTAACCATTGCAGGTGTACCAAATCCTGAAGCGCCTTCAATAAGTGAACCAAATAAGAAAGCGACAATGATGACTTGGACGCGCATATCTGGTGAAATTTTCTTAAATCCTGCATTGATACGGTTTACTGCACCCGTTTGGCGTAATGTATTAAGTAACACGAGCGCACCGAATAAAATATAAAGTATCGTTAATGTTTTGTGCGTACCTTGAAGTATTGAAGCTATAACGACATTACCTTGCATCCCCCATACAAAAATCCCTAAAACTGTTACAACGATAGCGCTAATAATCATCCCTTTTAAAGCTGACATACGTAAGAGTACGAGAAATAAAAAAGGTACGATTACTGCACTGAAAGCGACTAATAACATCATTTTATATAAAACTCCCTCATAAAAATTTAATAATCATCTAGTCATATGATGTTTAAATAACTCTCATTGTAAACGTTTACAAATGAATTTTCAATCATGTATAAAAAATGAATTTTTCATATAAACAATTTAAATCGTATACAAATATTTTTCGTTGATTTTAATAAGCTGTATTTTCGGTTTTACTTATTTATATCTTAAAACGAAAATAAATGAAAATAAATTTGCGTTATTAGAAAAAATATAATAATATAATGATAATATTTGAAAGCGTTTACAAAAATGATTACAAAAATTGCAAGAAAATATTTAAATTAATCTTAATATCAAAGATTGATTTATAAGGGGTGCGTAATATGAGTGATAAATTAACTAAAATGGGAATGCCTCCAACGTTATTTTGGGGATATGTTGGTGTATTAATATTTATGATGGGAGACGGTTTAGAGCTGGCATGGATTAGTCCTTATTTACATGATCATGGTCTATCCGTGCAACAAACTGCGATTTTGACCACTTGCTATGGTGTAACGATAGCTATTGGTTCTTGGTTATCAGGTGTCTTGGTAGAAATTATCGGTCCAAGAAAAGTGATGCTGTTAGGAACAGGGTTATATATCATCGGTCATGCAATATTTGTTGGTTTGGCAATCCCAACGATGAACTATAATATCATGATTCCGTCATATGCAATAAGAGGGTTTGGCTATCCTTTGTTTGCTTATTCTTTTTTGGTTTGGGTTGCTTATCGTTCTCCGCAAAAGCGTTTAGGTGCTGCAGTAGGATGGTTTTGGTTTGTGTTTACAGGAGGGCTTAGTGTCCTAGGATCATTTTATTCTTCGTTTGCGATTCAACTATTTGGACACTTCTTTACATTGTGGACAGCGATTATTTGGGTGTTAATAGGAACATTTTTAGCAGTATTTGTAAATAGAGACCAGTTTATGATTGAAGAAAAAGGGCACGGATTTAAAGAACACTTTAGTGAGGTGCTTGCAGGTATAACGATACTAAAAAGAGAACCGCGTGTGGCAGTGGCCTGTGTTGTTAGAATCATAAACCAGGCGGCACAATATGCTTTTCCATTATTTTTGCCGATTTATTTAGCTTCCAAAGGTATTGCTACTACAACTTGGTTAAATATTTGGGGAACAATTTTTATTGCTAATATTATATTCAATCTAATATTTGGTGCGTTGAGTGATAAAATTGGCTGGAAAAATACGATTTCTTATATTGGTGGTGTTGGATGTGCGATATTTACGTTAGGACTATATTTTGTACCAGAGTTATTTACAGGTAATGTTTTTATTGTTGGTACTGTAGGATTTCTATGGGGGATGTGTTTAGCAGGCTTTGTCCCTATTTCTGCACTTGTGCCTTCTTTAGTTCATGATGGTGATAAAGGACCAGCAATGGCAATATTAAATTTAGGCGCTGGTCTTTGTGTATTTGCAGGACCAGGGTTAGTGGCATTGTTTTATGATAGTATTGGTGTTAAAGGCATGATGTACTTAATATTTGGATTATATGTTGCTAGTGCAATTATGACACGTTTCTTAAAGACACCTGAGGAAAAGGAACGTAGAAAGTCTAAAAATTTTGCATCATACAGTAAATAATCTATTATAGTAGCTATAAAAAAGTTAGGATATGGCTTAATGGATGATTTTTTAATAGCTTTAGCTAACGATTAATAAATAATAGTAAACGGGCGAACAGTTTCAAAATGAGGGGTTTTGATATTGTTTGCCCGTTTTTGTATTCATTTTAAGGGATGATTATGCAATGATTTTGAGATGACGTGGGATAAATATAATTATTTTTCTTGGAAACCACCTGAAACAAAATGAGCAGCAATTTGCTTAATAGTGGCAAATAGTAAATCTAACATGTATGTTCACCTCCATGAGCTAGTGGTTAAATGTTCAATTTACTATATATTATTAAAATATTGTGTAGGAAAGCACAACTTAGTTAAATCATTGCCACGGTGTTTATTGTCAGACATCTTACTTGCTTGACCGTTGCAAATAAGGTCGTGATTGTATGGAAATATACATTTAGCGTAGGTTATACTTCAAAACTAGTAAAATAATTAAATAATTTAAAAATATACAATAAATAGTATATTTATACTTGAAAATAACTCTATTTAAGTTTAATATGTATATAAATCTTATAAAAATATTGGAGTGATGAAATTGGGGCGTACACAACAGATTTAAAAAAACTAGCATTGTTAAAAGGTAAGAGCTTTTTGAAAACGAGTGACTTTACTGCAGATGAGCTAGTCACTTTGATTGACTTCACCGGAGAATTAAAAGAAAAGAAAAAGCGAGGCATTCCTCACCCTTATCTTAAAGGTAAGAATATTGCTTTATTATTTGAAAAACCATCTACAAGAACACGTTCAGCATTCAGTGTAGCAGCAAACGATTTAGGTGCCTTTCCAGATTATTTTGGTCAAGGTGAAATTCATCTAGGTGTCAAAGAATCGACAGAAGATACAGCGAAAGTATTAGGGAGTATGTATGATGGTATTGAATTTAGAGGTTTTTATCAAAAAGATGTGGAAAGTATAGCGCAACATGCCGAAGTTCCAGTATGGAATGGTTTGACAAACGAATGGCATCCTACTCAAATGATTGCAGATTTTTATACTTTAAAAGAACACCTAGGCACATTACAAGGCAAAACATTGACTTATGTTGGTGATGCAAGAAATAATGTAGCACATGATTTATTGGTTACTGGCGCAATATTAGGTATGAATATTCATATTGCAGCCCCTCAATCGCTACAGCCTGATCAAGATATTCAACAACTTGCCAAAAATTATGCAACACAATCGCACAGTAATATTTTAATTACAGATAATATTCAACAAGCAGTTTATAAAGCAGATGCAATATATACAGATGTCTGGTTTTCAATGGGAGAAGATGAATCAGTTCAAACACAACGTATTGAAAAATTACTTCCATATCAAATTAATGAAGCTATGCTTGTCAATACAATGAATCCAGATGTTATTGTATTACATTGTTTGCCCGCCTTCCATGATGTGCATACAAAGGTGGGACAACAAATCTATAAGACTCACGGTTTAACTGAAATGGAGATAACAGATGATGTATTTAAAGGTGAACATGCTGTTATATTTGAGCAAGCGGAAAATAGATTACATTCAATTAAAGCAATTATGGCAGGAACATTAGGGGATATTTTTTAACACATATCTTAATTGAATAAATAAAGAAACTCACAAAGTAACGTGCTTTGTGAGTTTTTTTCATTAAAAAAAAGATATATATCACCATTATGAAAAAGTTTTTCATAATGGTATTTTATATTGATTAATATTTTCTTTGATTGTATATTTATGATAATTAGGAGGTTAATGACTATGAGTAAATTGTTTGAAAAGGCACAACAATTTGGTAAATCATTTATGTTACCTATCGCTATATTACCGGCAGCTGGATTGTTGTTGGGAATCGGTGGCGCATTAAGTAATCCGAATACAATCAAAGCATATCCTGTGTTGGATATTAACTTATTGCAAAATATATTTGTTCTTATGTCATCAGCTGGTAATATTGTATTTCAAAATTTACCAGTAATTTTTGCCATAGGTGTTGCAATTGGATTAGCTAGAAGTGATAAAGGTACTGCAGGATTAGCAGCATTGCTAGGATTCCTTATTATGAATGCTTCGATGAATGGATTGCTAATCATTACAGATACGTTAGCAAAAGGCAATTTAGCAGAAGAAGGACAAAGTATGGTTCTAGGAATTCAAACAGTAGAAACGGGCGTGTTTGGTGGGATTATCACAGGAGTTATGACGGCGCTTTTACATAATAAATATCACAAGATTTCTCTTCCATCATATTTAGGATTTTTTGGAGGATCTCGTTTTGTTCCAATTATTACAGCAATCTCTGCAATCATACTCGGGGTTATCATGTTCTTTATTTGGCCAATAGTACAGGGGTGGATATTTGGTGTAGGAGGTATCGTAGATAAAACTGGTGTCATTGGTACTTTTTTCTTTGGATTTATATTAAGGCTATTGGGGCCATTTGGTTTACATCACATTTTCTATTTACCGTTTTGGCAAACTGCATTAGGTGGCTCGTTAGAAGTTAAAGGTCATCTTGTTCAAGGCACTCAAAATATTTTCTTTGCTCAACTTGGTGATCCAGACGTAACGAAATACTATTCAGGTGTTTCGCGTTATATGTCAGGTCGTTTTATTACAATGATGTTTGGACTATGTGGTGCAGCTTTAGCAATTTATCATACTGCGAAACCGCAACATAAAAAAGTCGTGGGTGGGCTAATGTTATCTGCAGCATTAACTTCATTTTTAACAGGTATTACAGAACCGTTAGAGTTTAGTTTTTTATTTGTTGCACCAATTTTATATGTGATACATGCATTTTTAGATGGTTTAGCGTTTATGATGGCAGACGTATTTAATATTACGATAGGTCAAACATTCAGTGGTGGCTTTATAGACTTTTTATTATTCGGCGTTTTGCAAGGTAATGCTAAGACGAACTTTTTATGGGTAATACCGATTGGCATCGTTTGGTTTATTTTATATTATATTATTTTCAGATTTTTAATTAACAAATTCAACTTTAAAACACCTGGTAGAGAAGCGGAAACAACTACAGAAACTGTTGAAACGACAGAACGTGCTAAAACAATTATCGAGGGTTTAGGTGGCAAAGAAAATATAGAAATTGTCGATTGTTGTGCTACAAGGCTAAGAGTGACATTAAAGTCAGACGCTCCAATCAATAAGCAACTGCTGAATTCTACCGAAGCTAGAGGTATCATCCAAAAAGGTAATGGTGTACAAATTGTTTATGGACCACATGTCACAACGATAAAAAATGAAGTAGAAGAGTTACTAGACAGTGAACAAGCGTAATAAAAAAATTTTCAATTTATCATTAAACAAAGGTAATATACAGAAATTAGAAAGTGATTGGTGAGTATATGTATATTTTAAATTTAGAGAATAGACAGCTTGCAAGTCAATATGTTGCGACTGAACTGTTAAAACAAATAAAAATGAAACCGGATTCAGTATTAGGTCTTGCTACAGGTAATACTATGACTGATGTTTACAAATATTTAAAAACATTGATTAATCATAATCATTTGCAACTAGATCAAATAGTGACATTTAATTTGGATGAGTATGTAGGTTTAAACGCAGACAGTGAGCAAAGTTATCACACATATATGTATCAGCAGTTATTTAAACACCATCAAACATGGCATAAAGAGAATATATTTGTGCCACGAGGAGATGTTGATAATTTAGAACAAGAATGCTTAATGTATGAACAATATTTAAAAGATAAAGGTCCTGTAGATATACAAATTTTGGGTATAGGTGAAAATGGGCATATAGGTTTTAATGAGCCTGGATCTTCGTTTGAAAGTGTTACAAGGGTTGTAGACTTATCTTCTTCAACGATGAAAGCGAATAGTCGTTATTTTGATTCAATAGACGATGTTCCTAAGCAAGCCATTTCTATGGGGCTGGCATCCATTATGTGTGCGAAACGTATCATTTTGTTAGCGATGGGTAGAAATAAAGCAGAAGCCGTTTCACAATTAATAGAGGGAGAAATTTCCGAAACGTTACCTGCATCTATATTACATCAACATCCTCATGTTGATGTAATTGTAGATAATGAAATATTCGAAGTATTAGATCAAGATAAAGTTCAGCAATTAGAAAGGCATTTGTCATAAAGAGATTAGAAAACGTTGTGCTTTGGCAAGACGCTTGAGGGAACAGGACAAGCTGAAGATTACAGGCTGAAGGTGTATCCTAAACAAGCGAGCCAACAATATGAAGTATTGAATAAAAAGGAAGCACTCAGATGAATTGAATTAAATTATCTGAGTGCTATTTTTTTAGGATTTATGTCCGAGACGCATTATTTCTGTCATTATAAAAATAATATAAAACATTATCACTGAATGACAACTAGGAAACGCTAATTGTAAAAATTAAGTATTGTAATAACACTTAGGCACAAAAACATACAAATTAAGAAATATTTACAACAATATTAATGTTTCTTATTATAATTTAGTTAAAGGTAATCAACCTTTAACAAATCATATATTGAGAAATGAGGTGTGTTAAATGTCTGATTTCGTAAACGCAATCAGTGAAGCTGTAAAAGCAGGTTTAAGTGCTGACTGGGTAACAATGGGAACTAGCATTGCTGACGCATTAGCTAAAGGCGCTGACTTCATCTTAGGTTTCTTTAACTAATAAATAATGTAAGAGGCTGAGACAAATTGAATTGTCTCAGCCTTTTATTATTCAATGCTAGTTATAGATTACAATATCATTTAAAGTTATTTGGATTTATGTAGTCATTTTTAAAAGACTATAATACTAAACCAACGATTGATGCTGAAATAATTGAAGCAAGTGTTGAACCTAGTAGCAAGCGCAAGGCAAACGAAGCCACCTTATTGCCTTGTACATCACTAAATCCTTTGATAGCACCAACGATAATGCCTACAGTACCAAAATTAGCAAAACTAACGAGATATACAGAAATGATACCTTGTGTACGTAGTGTTAAATCTCCAGCTAATTTTTGATAGTCTAACATAGCAACAAATTCGTTAGTGATTAATTTAGTTGCCATGAGTGATCCAGCTTGAACTGCTTCGTTCCAAGGCACACCTATGATGAAAGCAATCGGTGCAAAAATAAAACCGATTAATTGTTTGAAATCTAAACCGACAAAATTAAATAATACTGTGACTGCTTCCATCAAAGAGATGAATGCAAGGAGCATAATGGCGACACTTACGGCAATTTTAAAGCCGTCCGTAGCACTATCGCCAATCATTTGGAAAAATGGAACGTTTTTCGACTTTGTTTCATCACTATTTGAATTGCTTTTATCTGAGGATAAGTTGGAAATTTCCACGTCACTATCATCTGATTGATATGGATTGATGACACTTGCGATAATTAAAGCACTGAAAATATTGAGCATAACGGCAGTAACTACATATTTAGGTTCGATCATTTGCATATATGATCCTAACATAGCCATACTGACAGCACTCATACCAGAAGTAGTAATCGTATATAATTTCTCTTTAGACAATTTAGGAATCATTTCTTTAATAGTTAAATAAACTTCTGGCTGTCCTAACATTGACGTTGAGATTGCAAAGTAACTTTCGAGACGGCCCATACGTGTGATTTTATTGATAATAATACCAACATATTTAATGATAAACGGAAGAATTTTAAAATAGTTTAACACACCGATTAATACAGAGATAAATACTAAAGGTAGTAAAACGGTAAAAAAGAACGTTGAAGCACCTTTGTTTTGTAAACCACCAAAAACAAACTCGATACCAGCTTTACTAATATTGATTAATTCTTCAAAAAATGAACCTAATGTGGTTAGTATCGTTAAACCAATAGTCGTATTCATCATGAATACTACAATGATGATTTGAACGATTAACATAATGACTGGTTTTTTGAAATCAATCGCCTTTCTGTTATAGCTAAATAAAAAAGCGATGAATAATGCAAAAAATATACCAGTAATGGCAAATATGATTGACATATGTATCACCTACAATTTATTGAAAGCAACTGCAATTTTTGCGCCAAGTACTGCATTGTTCTCAACTAGTTTGATATTTGTATTTAAACTCTTACCTTCAGATTTTTCGACAATTTTACCAAGTAAAAATGGCGTAGAATCTTTTCCACTAATACCTTGCGTTTCTGCTTCTTTAACTGCTTCTTCAATAATACCGTCAATATATGATTTAGGTAATTCATGTTCTTTAGGAACTGGGTTAGCGATAACAACGCCACCTTCAATATTCAAATCATTTTTAACTTTACAAATATGTGCGATATTATATGGGGTTTCAGAAAAACTGTTTAGTTTAATACCGCTTTGTCGTGTGAAAAATGCTGGTAATTCATCTGTTTGGTAACCTATTACGGGTACGCCTTTTGTTTCAAGATATTCCATCGTTTTTGGTAAATCTAGTATAGATTTAGCGCCAGCACATATTACTGTTACATTTGTTTTACCTAACTCTTCTAAGTCCGCTGAGATATCCATTGTGTTTTCAGCACCTTTATGTACACCACCAATACCACCAGTTACAAAGAATTGAATTTCTGCTAATTCTGCACTCATCATTGTTGATGCAACTGTAGTTGCACCAATCTGTTTAGTAGCGATTACTTCTGCAAAATCACGGCGTGAAACTTTTGCGACATTATCACTTTTAGCGAGTAATTCTAGTTCATCATTTTCCAGTCCAATTTTGATTTTTCCATCAATTAATGCAATGGTTGCTGGAATTGCACCATAATCACGTATGATATTTTCAACAGCCGTAGCCATTTGCACATTTTGTGGGTAAGGCATACCATGTGAAATGATTGTTGATTCTAGTGCTACGATGGGTTTTTTATCTGCTTTAGCTTGTGCTACTTCTTTAGAAAATTCAATATATTGCTTCATTTTTATAGTCCTCCAAATCTCTAAATAATTGTTTCTTATCTAAGTTTTGCCTCACGGTGTATTCAGTTTCAATTGTTTTTCGAGCATTCATCATGCCTGTTGTCAGTATGCTTTCAGTGTCTAGTTCATTTAACCAACTAAAAATGACTGCACTAGAGAAAGCATCACCAGCTCCTGTTACGTCTACGACATGTTGTGAAGGTATCACAGGTTTAATGACTTCTTCGTTACTATTTCTAAAAATAAGTTCTTTTACACCATTTGTAATCACAACATTTGAAACGCCTAACTTATTCCATTTTTGTGCAGCTATACGCAAATCATCAGTGTTTTGTATAGTCATATTTAAATAAGTTTCGGTTTCATCTCTATTAATAATAAGCCAATCGATAGCATGTAATGAATCAGGCATGTTTTTCATTTTTGGAGATGAAACGGGAATAACTATTAATTTAATGCTATGCTTTTCTGAATAAGCACATAAAAAATCCATTGCACTTTTTGAAATGTTGAGGTCTGCGATGATACATTTTGCTTTTATTAATAAATGTGTACGTTTAATTAAAAATTCTGGAGTAATATAATCATAGACCTCCATATCTGCTAAACCGTATTCCATATTACCGTCGTTATTGATTAATGCTGTATAGGAACCAGTGTTTGCGTTTTCTATTTGTTGGACGTGGTCTAAGTTCATGAATGGGGTTGATAATTTATAAATCATATCCCATTCGCTGTCATTACCACTTACAGATAAAAATGCAACTGTTTCGCCCATACGCCCTAAATTCTCTGCTATATTGCGTGCAACCCCACCTATAGATCTCGTTGAAGTAACAGGATTAGACGTTTCTAATTGTAAATCGTTATGAACATAAAATTTTCTGTCTAAGTTCGCAGCACCAATGCAGACAATTGGATAATCTTCATTTAAAACATACGCTTTCCCTAAAACATATTCTTTGCGGATAAGTCCAGATATAATATTTGCAACTGCTGGCCGAGATAATCCAATAGACTGTGCTAATTCTTGTTGTGAAATGAATGGATTTTCTTGAATACGCTTTAAAACTTCCTGTTCATTTTTATTCATATGGCAACCTCCTTTATGCAAAATTAAACTTAAGTTTACAAATTAAACATTTGTTTAAGTTGATAAGATAATAGCACGAATTTTCTGACATGTATACGCTTACATATAATAGTTCGTAAAATTGTAAAATCTATATATTCACGAAACAGAAATTTATATATGCTATATGTCGCTAAAAATCAAGGGTTTTATGGCGTTTGATCATTTGTGGAATTTATTAAAATGCTTTGTATGAAAAAATTTTAAATTAATATTTGAAGTTCAATAAGTTAATGTTTAAATTTTTGAAAATATAATTCAAAATATTAATGAAATAGAAAAGAAGTGTAGTTGTTTTTCAAGTAGGCATATATCCAATAATTTTGTAACAACGAAACAGCTAGGAAAATAAACGAGTACTCACTTATATAAACATATCAGACAGTAGGTAAGCTTAAATAAAAAAACTGCCGACAAGGTGCGTCCTTAGTCGACAGTTATTATTTAGCGAATACAATCTATATCTCGTATTTTTAAAAGCATATATTTATTTTTTTGCGTTAACTTTCAACATCTTCATTATTTGTTTGTTCATCTTTACTAAACAACGAAGAAAATTTCGATTTTATATCATCTAGTTTGCTATTTACTTTATCTAATTCTTCTTGCATTTTATCAGTATTACCATTATCTTTTTCGTTTTTTGCCTGTTTTAAATCATCTACTGTAGTTTGGTATTTATCAGCTAACTTATTTGTTTTATTAGAATCAGCTTCTTGTTTTAGGCTATTAATTTTATCTTGTAATGCTTGTAATTTAGAATCTGTCGCTTCATTAGAATTTGAAATATCTGACTTTAACGATTGAATATCATCTTTGACTTGATTGTTTTGACGTTCGAAATTGACATTATCACCTTGCGAATCATTCGATTGATTTTGATTGGCAGTGGATTGTTCACTTGTTTCATTACCAGTTTGTTGATTATCATTGTTAGTATTCATAAAAGTACTAACTGCAAAAATGACAATGATGACTAATAAAGCCACCAGACCTAAACCAAGCCAAAATTGCTTGCGCTTTGATTTTTTATTTTCTTCTAATAACTGCAACTCTCGTTCACGATCTCGCTGATTGTAGCTTGTTTCCGACTTGTAATCATTGTACTTATGGTCATTATAAGATTCACTGTTTTTCACAGTACGACGATAAGGATTGTATAAGATCTTTCCGTAGATATCTTGTTGTTGTTGGTCATTCACAGTGTGAATATTTAAATCAGTATTAACGTTTCCATATTTGTCTAGCGCAATAATTTTTCCATCATCTTCAATTTTTAAAATTTTAGGATAATCATTGAAAGAGTTGTTGTTAGTCATTTTTTCACCTTCAATTGTATTTAGATATTAAGTGCTTACTTTTAAATTACCCAACTCTGGTAGTATAAACATTGCTTGTTTTAATAATCTTAAGTATATATTACTAACTTCTCATTAATAAAACATCATCATTTAGACTGAGCTAATGTATTTGGTGTAATGTTAGTTTGCTTTAACAAAGATAAAAATAAAAGGGGCGGGACAGAAATCTTTTTTTAAATATCAGATTTCTATCTCACTCCCTTGTATAGTGTGTTTAAGTATTAATGCAATGTTATTGACTTTTACAAGTAGCATGTTGTATTTACTACTTGTAGTTTATTAGTATCCTGAATCTACTTCTTCACCGTCTTCGTCATATTCAGTTACGTAACCATCCTCATCAATTTTATAAGAACCTGCTAGGTCTCCGTCTTTATCTGTGAAAGAAAATCCCCAACCGTCTCCAGTTTTTTCTGGTTCTTTATAAGTATAATTATCTGTATCCAAAGTGCTACCTTCATAAGATTCGACTTTATCAATAACATTATCACGCGTTACTTTTTCGTCAGAACTGGCGTTACTACTATCGTCGTCATCAGAATCTGCTTTTTTTTCGATCATTTTGTCTTCATAATCGCTTATTGCATCATCGTCAAATGATAAAGATACGTCTATTTCATCTTCATCATCTTTAGGACTAGAAACATTTTCTACACTTGATTTGAATTGTTTGCCTTCAACTTCAGTTGTAGCATAGACTTCGATTTTTTCATCTGGTGCATAAGGACCGTAGGTGACAGATTCATATTCGTCAAAATCTGATTGTTCATCCCCATTAATATAAAGTTTCAGAGAATCAGAATCTGCATAAGTTGAATCAATACTAACTGTAAAACGTTTTTGTTTGAACTGTAAATCTGCACTGTTACTTTCAGACATATCGATATGAATAACGCCGTCGAATTTTTTATTATCAACCTTTTGTGTTGCTTTTAAATCATATATGCCAACTGGAAAATCATCGAGTGTCTTCGTCTTACCTTGTTTTAATTTAACTTGGGTTGTTTTGTCATTAAGTTTGTAAGATAGCGTTGTGTCTTCTTCTGAGGTAATCGAAACAGGCTCCTTACTAACATTAAAAATGTAATTTTTGAATATGCCCCATTTTTTTCCATCTTCGGTAATATTAATTAAAGCAGTGTCACCAACAGTGACAGCATGTTCATTTGATTTATTTTCTTTAATATTTTTTGCACTACTTTGAAGTTCATCAGCAACACGATCTATGCTATCAGTTTCGTCAATATATTTATAAATAGCTTTAGCTTCATCTTTAGAAATAGCTTCACCATTTGCTTTTAAATGGTTGGCTAGGCGATCTGTATCTTTGTTTTTTAAATCTTTAGAAATGGTTTCTGCCTGTTTTGTAGGTGATAGTTGCGCGTCAATTATTTTATAAGTAACGAACAAAGCAATTATAATGACTAATATCACTGCAATAATGATAAATATAGGTAATTTTGATTTACGATTAGGTGGTTGATGCGTTGTTCGTTGTTGAACAGGCGTACCACATTGAGTACAAACGCGTTGACCAGGCTTGATTTCAGCACCACAATTACTACAATACTTCATTTGAAATATCCTCCTTAATAACCTGTATTAAAAAATGAACTTAAATCACTTAATGTATTAGAAACAGTACTTTCCACTATAATACGTAAAATGATTCCTAAAATGATGATATAGATGAATATAGAATAAATGACAGGCATACGTATAAGTTGATTGTGGCTGTATTTCGTAATTAAATATATTGGTGCAATGAGTGTAAATAATATAGCAATAATGATAAGGAATACTGCAAAACTTGGAACATGAATTGCTAAAAATAATAAACCAAACAAAAGTGTAATAACAGAAAGGGTGTTGACTAAAACGAAATCTGAAAATACTTTATGTAACGTCGAATTAATATTTAATATTTTTATTAGTGCAAAAGTGATACCAAATAGTACTGTAATTGCTATTAATAAGAAAAGTGAAATGTTAAACACAACGCTTGCTTTACTTGTCATGAAATATGCAACTTCTGCAGGTATCAATATCGTTAGTAATATAATGGATAAAAGTAATCCTGCTACGATTAAACTGAAAAGTGTTTTGTAAGAAAAAAAGTGAGGACTCACAAGTTCTTTATCAGGATGTCTGAAAGCAGTTGAAAAGAACGTTTTAGCTTCATTGAAAATATCTGAAGTATGCTTTGAAAACTGCTCATTTTTATGATTAGACTGTGTTGAATCTTGTGTTGATATTTGTGTTGCATTAGATTCCGTTGAATTATGTTCGGATGCATAGTTCGATTTGTTTTTAGTTTCGTTTGTTGTATTTGTTTGATGAGATAATTTTGTACCACACTCTCCACAAAATAAATCTGATGCTTCAATAGGATTTCCACATTTTGGACACTGCATAAAGCTTCCCCCTTGTAATATGTATATTAAAATATAATATTATCACATTTGTATTTGTGTTACACTACTATTTTGAAAATTAACTAAATTTAAATTCAAAAAAAATGAAAATGCATATAGTAGTAGATTTTATTTAAAAAATAATAATAATAAGTAGAGGCTGTGTATAATGAAATATAGTGGGATTCAGTGACGTCGTTACGGAAGAAAGAACATCATTACTATATCATGTAGTTGTAATAAATAGATGACAGCTAAAGTATATATTAAGGAGTGGAATACAAATGGTTAAGCGAATACTGAGTAACAATGCTTCAAAACTACTAGCAATGTCAGGTGAAGAATTAAAACAGAGCATTAAGGCGAGTGCTGGGCGTGTAGTTTTATCATAGTTACAGAAACGCCTGTCGTGCCTGATATTACCAATGCTGAAATAGCGCGTGCGTTTGGTGCTGATTTGATTTTATTAAATGGCTTTGATGCGTTTCATCCAAAAGTAAAAAATATAGATGAACACGAACAGGTTATAGAAACATTAAAACGACTCGTGGGTAGACCCATTGGTGTGAACTTAGAACCTGTTGATGACAGAGCAAATATGTATGAGCAACACTTAGAAATTGCAGAAGGACGTCAAGCAAGTCCTGAAACGGTTCAAGTACTTGAAGCATTAGGGGTGGATTTTATATGTATGACTGGAAATCCTGCAACTGGTGTATCTAATAAGAAAATAGTTGAAGCAATCCAAAATACAAGAAATCGTTTTTCAGGTTTGATTATCGCTGGGAAAATGCATAGTTCAGGTGTAGATGAACCTGTGATTACCAGGGCATATGTAAAGCAATTTATTGAAGCGGGTGCTGATATTATACTAGTACCTGCTGTCGGTACAGTGCCAGGTTTCGATGAAGCGCAACTTAAAGACATTGTCAAAGAAGTACATCGTGAAGGGGGACTTGTCATGTCAGCAATTGGTACGAGTCAAGAGAGCGCTGATCCGAGCACTATTAGAGATTTTGCCATTCGAAATAAAATATGTGGCGTGGATATTCAACACATTGGTGATGGGAGTTATTGTGGTTTAGCTCCTGTGGAAAATATATTTGAATTGAGTAAGGCGTTGCGTGGAGAGAGACACACGATATCGATGATTGCACGTTCCATAAATCGCTAATAAAAGCGCCATGCATAAATCCATAGTTACAAATATTCATTGGCTTATTTTAGTTTGATTAAATACATTAAAAATTATAGGTACGGAGAAGAGGATGCAACACATTAATGTTGGATTCTCTTTTTAATATTTTATTGAAGTATTTATATAAAATTATAATTAAATAAATTATAATTTTAAAAAGTGATCGTTTATGATAGATGTGCAACTTTTCGGATTATGAGACGAAAGAGATTACACATCTAAAAATGAAAGTAAGCGGTTACAATATAAATATAAGGAGGTTGCTCATGTGTTAAGCAAGAGACAGCATCATATCTTAACATTCTTACTTGAACGTGAATCCTTTATAACTATTCATCACTTAGCTAACCAATTCAATGTTTCAGAAAGGACGATACAGTACGATTTAGAATATATAGAAAGTATGGCACAACAATTGGATTTAACGATTTTTAGAAATAAAAATGCAGGTATAAAGATTGAATCTAAAAAAACTTTGAATGATATTGTTCCTCAATATATAGCGACTTCAATACATTATTCTAAAGAAGAAAGAATTCGATATATCATATTAAAGCTATTTGAATCCAATACACCAACATCTTCTAACACGTTGGCCGATATGGTTTCTGTGACACGTAGAACGATCGTTGAAGATCTGAAAAGTGTACAGACTTGGTTATCTTCTTATAATTTGAATTTAAAATATATTAAAAACAAGGGATTTATCATACAAGGTGAAGAAACAGATTATCGCAAAGCATATGCGACACGCGTCCATGAATATTTTCAAAATCATACACATCAAATAGGGCATAAGCTATTTTCGAATAAAGCATTGGAAACGATTCGATTAACTGTAGTGTCAGTATTATTTGAAGCGGATTATCAGTTAGTCCAAAGTGCAATTGATGGTCTGATTTATCATATTTTAATTGCAATACACCGAACGAAAGAAAAGTTTGTTTTTGAAATACCAGATATGGAATATAACAAATTAGCAGAAACAGACCAATTTCGCGTGGCATTACTTATAAAGGCATCTT
The DNA here is from genome assembly GCF_002902235.1 of Staphylococcus ureilyticus. Lineage (GTDB taxonomy): Bacteria > Bacillota > Bacilli > Staphylococcales > Staphylococcaceae > Staphylococcus > Staphylococcus ureilyticus. Next base: position 8,761 of record NZ_PPRL01000021.1, on the reverse strand, counting down.
TGGAAGAAAAACTCGATATACAATTCCCTAAAAGCGAAGCAGGCTTTATTACGTTACATTTGCTAGGGGCTAAAACTTCAGAGATGAATCAAAAAAACGAAACAATAGATGATTTAGAAATTCTAACCGAACAATTGATAGAACGCATGAGTGGTGACTTAGGCATAGATTTAATTAACGATACTAAATTATTAAATGGCTTAATTGTTCATTTAAGACCAGTAATTCACCGGTTGAAGTTCGATATGACGCATAATAATCCTCTGACAGATGAAATATTTCAACAGTACCATCACATCGTAGAAAGATTACGCAATCATATTTGGGGCGTGGAAGAGAATTATCGTATTTGCTTTGACAAAGATGAACTTGCATACATTACGTTACATTTTGCTTCAGCCATTGAACGTATTTCAGCAATTACTACAAATGCTCTAAAAGTAGTTTTACTGTGCGGCTCAGGCATCGGTACTTCACAATTATTGAGAAGTAGAATTCGACATATTTATCCTGAACTTGAAATTGTAGATGCTTATTCAATCTACGAAATTGATGAGACGTTATTAAAGCATGAAGGCGTTGACTATATCATATCAACGGTACCGTTTGAACATGCGTCGATACCTATACTCAATGTTTCTCCATTTTTAGATAAAAATGACCGTCAACAAATTAACACAATCATTAATAAATCAAGAGAACAATATGTGTATGATATCAAAGGACTAGGGCCTACTCTAAAAGAAGTATTACCAAAAAATAGAATTTTAACACAACAACCTTCGCTTTGTAGAAATGATGCAATTAGGCAAAGTATTGAAACTTTGATTGATACTCAAATTGTTGATTGTATTTATGCCGATGAAATCATTGAACAATTAAATGCATTTGGACCATATATGGTTATCAGTCCGCACATTGCTTTAATTCATGCTAAGCCAACACATGTTAAAGGGACAGTAGGTTTTAGTTTGACACACTATCAAAAAGGTGTTCGCTTTGGGCATGAACAATATGATCCTGTATATATTATTGTGACGTTAGCAACCGCTCAGCCGCAAATTCATTTAAATGCATTGAGACAACTTAGTGAACTGATTATGAATGATAAAACTAGAAATATATTACTTTCAGGAAATATTGAAGCAATTATGCACTGCATAAATGAAGTGAGTCAACATTAAGGAGGGGAAAATGACTTTGGAAATTTTATCATCAGATAAAGTGCAAGTACTTGAACAGGTTAAAAGTTGGCGTGAAGCAATTAGTATAGCTGCAAATCCTTTGAAAGAACAAGGCTATTTTCAGCAAGATTACATTGATGACATGATTCATAGTGTAGAAAAATTAGGCCCTTATATAGTTATTGCTCCAGAAATAGCAATTGCACATGCTCGACCGAATAATAATGTAAAAAAGATAGGTCTAAGTTTGTTAAAACTAAATCAGCACATTAACTTTTCAGAAGAAGGGCACTATGCTTCATTGGTTTTTGTCTTAAGTGCTATTGACAATGAAGGACACTTAGAAGTATTGAGAAATTTAGCTATAACTTTAGGCAATCAACAGACAGTAGAACATTTATTAAATGCACAAACATCAAGTGAAATTATAAATATATTTAAAGGAGAATGAGAACAATGAAAATTTTAGTAGTATGTGGTCACGGATTAGGAAGTAGTTTTATGGTTGAAATGAATGCACAAGAAGCACTTAAAAATTTAAATGCACCATCAGACATAAAGGTTGAACATAGTGATGTTATGAGCGCGAGCCCTGATATGGCAGATTTATTTATTTGTGGAAGAGATTTAGAAGAAAACACAAAAAATTTAGGTGATGTCATTGTGTTAGATAATATATTAGATAAAGAAGAATTACAGCAAAAACTAGATGAAAAATTAAAAGATTTAAACGTACTTTAATCATTAATAAGGAGGTGGGACGATGAAGCCAATTCTTGATTTTATCGTCGATATTTTGAGTCAACCTGCGATACTAGTTGCCCTAATCGCATTGATTGGATTAATTGTTCAGAAAAAGTCAGCAACTGATATTACTTCAGGTACGATAAAAACAATTTTAGGATTTTTAGTCTTAAGTGCGGGTGCTAATGTAGTAACGCAATCATTAGAACCATTTGGTAAAATTTTCCAACATGCATTTGGTGTGCAGGGGGTTGTGCCTAATAATGAAGCGATCATATCAATTGCACTGGAACAATATGGTACGACTGCAGCGTTAATCATGGTGTTTGGCATGCTAGTGAATATCATTATTGCACGTATAACTAATTTGAAATATATTTTCTTAACTGGCCACCATACATTTTATATGGCCGCATTTTTAGCGATATTATTGTCAGTTGGTCATGTGACAGGTACGTTAACAGTGATTATTGGGGCAATTATTTTAGGTTTGATTATGGCAATATTACCAGCTTTAGCACAGCCTACAATGAAAAAGATCACTGGAAACGATCAAGTTGCTTTGGGTCATTTTGGTACATTGAGTTATTGGGCTGCTGGAGAAATTGGAAAATTATTTAAAAGTAAATCAAAATCGACTGAAGATATCAATTTTCCTAAAGGGTTAAGTTTTTTAAGAGAAAGTACGATCAGTATTTCTTTAACAATGACATTGCTTTATTTTGTAGCATCATTGTTTGCTACACCTACTTTCGTACATTCAGAAATCAGCGATGGGCAAAACTTTATTGTATTTTCACTTATTCAGGGCGTTACATTTGCAGCAGGTGTATTTATTATTTTAACGGGGGTTCGCTTAATTCTTGCAGAAATAGTGCCTGCATTTAAAGGTATATCTGAAAAATTGGTTCCCAATACGAAACCTGCGTTAGACTGTCCGATAGTCTTCCCTTATGCACAAAATGCGGTGTTAATCGGCTTCTTTGTTAGTTTTATTGTAGGTGTGATTGGGATGTTCATTTTATTCTTATTCGGTGGCGTCGTGATACTTCCAGGTGTGGTGGCACACTTCTTCTTGGGTGCTACGGCAGGTGTCTTTGGTAATGCACGCGGAGGTATTAGAGGTGCAGTAGCTGGCTCAGCTTTAAATGGCTTATTAATCACGTTCCTACCATTATTATTCTTGCCATTCTTAGGGGATTTAGGTGGTGCTGCTACTACGTTCTCAGATACAGATTTCTTAGTAGTGGGTGTCGTGCTTGGTAATGTAGCAAAATATTTGGGCATCATTGGTATTGTTGGCTTAATTGTTGTTGTCGCTGTAGTGTCAATTTTACTACAAAAACGTTCGAACCAAAAAGCGATGAAAGAACAGTAATCATAAGAATCCTAGGCTATGTAAAATCATAAACCTAGGATTTTTGTGTTGTTTTATTCTTTATAGTAAACAAGTTGTGTTGTCGTAGCTAATAACGATCCATCAGCACTCCAAATTTCGCCGGTTTGGTCATAAAAACCGTTATTAAAATTTTGTGCCCGTGTATGTCCTAATACATGATGATTATTGTGTTTTTCTAATGCTTCCGTGTCAGAATGAAAGTAAACAGTAAGAGAAACTGTACCTATTGGAACAACTTTTTCACGACGGACGTATATTCTTGGGAAAAAGGCGTCACACATTGAAGCAAGTGATAAATAATCTAGTGGTCTATTTGGCTTGTCTTTCATCCATTGTAATGTAACTGAATCTGCATAATTTGATTTTGTGTAAGCTCTAGGTGCACCTTTTACTATTTTAATATCATAATGATTTACCCAGGGTGGGACTTCAGTTAATGATAAACTGTCTACACGTTCTGCATCTGGCACTTCTGGCTTGTATAATTCGATTGAAGACCATGTATCTCTTTTCTTTGCAGTAACTGCAGTCGCTGTGATAACTATTTCATGATGTTGGCACAGTTCAACATACCAATGTTGTGTAGAACGATTGGTTCTTGTAGGATTTGCTTTAATAATAAATGAGCCGTCTTTGACAGGTGCTGCGTAATTAACAGTAAATGAAACTGGGCTACCAAGACAGTCAGGATGTTCTATAATTGCTCGTAATAATGTTGATGCAATCACACCACCAAAAGGGCCAACCATATTGGCATAATCGTCAGAAGTATGTCCATGATAAACGCCAGTTTCTTGTTGCTTTAGGCTTGTTGCGATATCAAAAGGATGTGCGTACGTATTTAAGCTCATTGATATGCCTCCTTATAATTTTTAGCTAAGCTTTAAGAAGATTTTATTGAAGCATTTCTTTATAAACTTTGTGATTTTGATATGAAGCATAAAGCAATGGTGCGTTTAGTTGATGTTCTTCGGCTAAATTCAGTAAATAGCCTTGTAAGTGATCGGCTTCGATATTTAAGCCTTTTTCCATATCACGTTGCATTGATGTTTTGAAATGATATGAGAGCTTAGTAAGTCCTTTCATATACTGATCAACTATTGTATTGTCAATGGGCACTTGGTGACTTCTCATAATGGATGAAACTTCTTCATATAATGATTTGATAAAATCAGTGCCACCTTCACTATCACGTATTGGTCCGATTGGTGGGTGCATGCATCATCGTAGTTACACTTGATAATACTGTAATCATTAGATATTTTTGCCACATACCACGCATGATATCTGAAGTTAATATAAATTCAGATTTTGTATTAGCGAAAGTATCTTCTATTAATTTAGCTCTATCACTATTCGTGCCATTTAATTCTCCAAAGAAAAGTTTATCGAAATCACTAGTTTGTACGACTTCACCAGTGGCATTCAATGAGGTTTCAATGACGCAATATCCACCCATGACTTTATTTTCACCAAAAACAGCTTGTAATTTTGGAATATGTGCAACACCGTTCAACAGTGGGATAATCACTGTGTGGTCCCCAACAAATGGTTTCAAGTCATCGATTGCTTGCTCAAGGTGATAGGATTTTGAAGATAGCAAAATTACATCAAATGGTTCTGCTTTGTCTTCTTTAGTAATCAATTGAGGGGTAAAACTATAATCACCGTTCTCACTATGGATTACTAAGCCGTTCCTTTCCAAATAAGATTTCCTTTTCGGTCTTACTAAAAAAGTGACATTTTTATGGTTTTCTACTAAACGACCACCAAAATAGCCTCCAATTCCACCTGCTCCTAAGACTAAAATACGCATCTTAAACACTCCTTAATCTATGTAATGATTCATATTGTTATATATATACCACTAAAAGTTCAAAGTTACGCATTGGAAATGGATGGAAAATTTAATGGCCTGCTCATTGCATAATATACAATAAATTTTAAATATCAAAGAACTTCCTTCATATTTGAGAAATGAGATTTAATAATCTAAGTCAAAATATAAGAACATTAAATTTTTGATGATTATGTAATGGGTTGGCCGAGTAGTTGCAAAAGCAAGTGATATATAACATAATTCATTGTTTATTGTTAAATACTCTGTGGGTATATTTAATAAATGAAGCATGGAGTGAAAGTGGTGATTACTATATAGCAATTATTTGAAATGTAGAACCATGCTCATATCATTATTTTGATATTTATAATGAACATGACCTTTAAGATGTTACATAAGCTTTTGAAGGTCACGTGTATTATCATCTTTGAAAGTAGTATAAAATTTAGACAAGAAAAATAAAAATGATTATAAAGTGTGAATCATGAAGGAGGATGATTATGACGAAAGTATTTGTAACTGGTGCTACAGGTCTTATTGGCACGAAACTGACAAAGCGTTTACTTGAAGAAGGATATGAAGTAGCTGGATTAACAACATCTAAAAAGGGTGAGGAGAAACTAGTTAATGCAGGTATTCAAGCATATATCGGTAATATTTTAGAATACGAAACGATAGAACGCAGTATTGGTGATTTCAAACCAGACATTATCATGAATGAAATTACTGATTTAAAGCAAGTTGATATGTCAGCTAACACAAAAGTTAGAATTGAAGGTACAAAAAATCTTGTTGATGCAGCAATTCAGCACGGCGTGGAACATATCCAATCACAAAGCATTGCTTTCGCATATGAAGGCGGTAATGGGTTGGCAACTGAGGATACGCCTTTAGATTACGAATCTAGTGGAGATCGTAAAATTACAGTAGATGGCGTTGATGGATTAGAAAAAGAAACAGCTCGAATAAAAAATTATGTCATTTTGCGTTATGGTTTATTATATGGTCCAGGTACTTGGTATGGTAAAGACGGCATGATTTATAATCAATTTATGAATAATGAAATTTCAATCACAGATGGTGTTCAATCATTTATTCATATAGATGATGCAATTGAAACAGCAATTCAGGCTTTAAACTTTGATTCGGGTATTTATAATGTAGCAGATGATGATCCTGTAAAAGGCAATGTTTGGGCTGACTGGTATGCAAACTTATTAAATGTAACACCTCACATTAATATAAAAGCTGCAGCACCCTATGAACGCGGTGTAAGTAATGAAAAGTTTAAAAGGCAAAGTGGTAAATTAACTTATAAAACATGGAAAGTTGGAATGAATCCAATAAACTAGATTTAGAAATTTATTAGAAAGTGGCATAAACATTGATGCGAGATATTATTAATGTATGTTTTTTATTGTAAAAAGCCTTAAAAGTATTATCGTTAAGGCTTTCTCAGATTTTTAATTAATTACATAATATTCAATAAAGCATAGTATTATGGTGTATATTAGTGGAGATAAAAATGTCTTTGAAATCAAAATATTAATGTTATTTACTATTTATACATCTGAATGGTAAAGCGAAACCGCCTATATTACCAATGATGGACAATATGCCGTTATTGAGGATAGCTTTACATTGTGCATTATTTACGAATGTCAACACAGCACATCTAAAAGAACCCGAAGCTTACTCTGTAAGTTTCGGGTATAGTGTTTCAATGGCCCTACTTATTAAAATCTATAACAATCTTACCAAATGCACCTTTCATCTGATGCTCATATGCTTCTTTTGCTTGATCAAATGAATACACATTGTCAATTATTGGGTCAATATTTAGTTTGTCTAAAGCTTTAGTAAAATCTTCAAAAGCTCTATGATGTCCTACATTAATACCTTGAATTTTGGCTTGTTTAGCAAGTAATGAAAATAAATTTACCTCTGCTTCCATATTTTCTAGAAAACCAATAACATAAATATTTCCTTGGAATGCTAAAGCTTCTATAGATTTTGCAATACTTGAGCCACCGACTACCTCGACAATATGTTCGACGCCTTTACCGTTTGTTAATTTTTGTACTTCTTTTTCCCAATCAGGGTGGGTTTTGTAGTTGATTACCTTAGAGGCACCCAGTTCTTTTGCTTTTTCTAGTTTCTCGTCACTACTACTTGTTGCAATAACCTCTGCACCTAATGCAGATGCAATTTGAATTGCAAATATAGACACGCCACCAGTACCTTGTACTAATACGCGATCGCCCGCTTTAATATTGCCATATTCAACTAAAGAGAACCAGACAACAAATGCTGCTACGGGTAATGTAGATGCCTGATTATCTGTATAAGTTTCAGGAGATAAAACAGTAGCACTTTCATTTAATACCATATATTCTGAAAGTCCGCCATTAACTGTAGCACCCAATGCATATAGTTGCTCATCACCTTTTGGCTTACCTTCTAACCAAGTTGTGAACATGTGAGATGTAACACGATCCCCAATTTTAAACTTAGTAACATTAGAACCTATTTCTACAACTTCACCTGAAGCATCTGAGACAGGTACGAAGGGGAACTTGAGTAACTCTGGTGTATATACACCTTCGACAATAGCAGTATCTCGATAATTAAGTGACACAGAATTTACTTTCACTAAAATTTGATTCTCATTAATTTTAGGTTTATCTACCTCGACTTGCTTTAAATTATCTAAACCGAAATTTTCTAAATGCCATGCTTTCACTATTAAAACTCCTTTTTAAAGTTATGATGGAAAATAAATCGTTATATCGCTAAATGACGATGTGTAAGAATGAAAAAGAACTAACTTATAGTTCTTTTTCAATCACTTTCCCTATATTTTTTATGGCTTTTTCATCCCTTTTATAATACGTCCATTTACCTAAACGTTTATAATTTACAAGGCCTGCTTTACTTAATATAGACAAGTGTTGTGATGCAGTAGATTGTGTCATGTCTAACTTTTCTTTAATTTGACTCACACAAACGCCTACATCTACTAAATCAATACCCTCTTGATAACCGAAATTACTTTTAGGATCTTTTAACCAATGCAAAATTTGTAATCTAGTAGGGCTTGCCAATGCTTTAAAAACTTCTAAATTTTCCATATCATTATATTACATCGTTATATTCCGATATGTCAATATATTATTACAAATTTCAACCCAATAATCGTTTTGATTGTATGAATGGTGAAACAGCTGAAACGCCGCATGCTATAGCTATATTTTACATTTCAGTATCTCTTGTATTTGAGAAAAGAATGATAAATTGGACCGATGATAGATTTAGATATTATGTAATGAAACAAGTGTAGTGTTTTAAGTTAATTTTAGATATAGTTTTCAGGTATAAGTATTAGTAATTCAACAATTTGGAAAGGGTTTTTATTCGGTCGACTATTGTTGTTCAAATATAATACTAAGATGCTGAGGCAAATGATGAATTGCCTAGCATCTTGTAATCTTTTGAGTTCAAATATTATCTTAAATAACTAACTATTTTTATAATTAATATCATCATTTATAACTAATTTTAAAAAACGAGTAAACTGATAATACAATTGTAAAG
>NZ_PPRL01000020.1 GCF_002902235.1 Staphylococcus ureilyticus | reverse complement strand
ATATACGTATGTCACTTTATATAGATATGGAGGTATAATATGTTTTTAGATAAAACTGAAACGTTTGTTTTAAACATCAGTGGTTTAAATAAACGTCATATCCGCAAAAATTTGTTAAAACTTTTGAAACAAGTCCACTTTTGTAAATCGTTCAAATTTACTATTTTCAAAAAAAATCATTTATATGCTTTAGAAGTGAATTTACCCAAGCAACAACTACCATATTTGATTAGTTTTCTTAGCTTCCACAATTATTTAATCTATCAAATTTTAGAAAATAATCATGCACAAGACCTACTAGACTTGGATCATTTACTATTATCATCTAAGCGTTTCGAAATCGCTGTTGACGGCCTTCATGACGCATTTATTAAAGACAAAGTTATCGATATTATGAATTTACTCAATCACACTGAAACTATTGTTTATACCTTCAATCGAAATACCATCAACGTTTCTTGTTCGCCTACAGTATTCTCTAAATTAATTCACGCTATCGCAACACACAACATTGATGTTTACAGTGCTACTTACCAACCACGTTTAATGCATAAAACGAGAATTTCTTAAAAACATTAATGTACGACATCACTCACATATACAGTAAAATTAATTTAGCTACCATTTCACGATATTTAATCAAAAAATAAATCAAGCATGCAAGGATCTAGCATCCAATCATAAACGTCTATGCTTATTGTAATTGTATAGAAATGACGTTTTTTATGTGGACACTTATAAACAAAATAGAATGTAAGACCCATCCTCGCGCCGTGTATACCATGTCTACTGACAAGCATGCAAAAATTAATTGATGCGTTTTTGATAAAAAATTGGACTAATCCATTAATGATTATCATATGGATTAGTCCTTTTTTGTGCATAAGTTTTATATGCAATCTCGTTATTAATTAGTTTTTTCTTCAAATACTAAATTTTCAAATGCTTCTCTGACTTGAGGTACAGACATACCTACTACGACTTGCACATTTTTCCCACTTTTCACTAAACCATGTGCCATTTGTTTATGCGTAAAGTAATCACTATCCTCAACTTTATTGACATCATTCACTGTCAATCTTAGACGTGTCGTACAATTTGTAACGTCTTTAATATTTTCTTTGCCACCTAGACCTTCTAAATAATAGATTGCTTTAGCTTCAAACTCGTTTGTTGATCCAGTTTTTTTAGCAACTTGTGCTTTACCGTCCTTATTTTTATAGTCATCTTTATTATATAATTTCATATCCTTATCGTCTTTTTTACGTCCAGGAAGTGGAATATTAAATTTTATAATTAAAAATTTGAACAAGAAGAAATAAATCGCTGTAAAACCGAAACCTATTGCAATTTGAATAATATAAGTTAACCAGTGATTTTGGGCTAAAGGTATCCAATTCGTAGCAAAGAAATCTAATAATCCCCCACCAAAGTTACCTACTAATCCGAAACCATACATTAACGTATCCATCGTTGCTGCTAAGATTGCATGTAAAACGAATAAATAAGGTGCAATAAATAAAAATGTAAACTCTAATGGTTCAGTGATGCCTACAACAATTGCTGTCAATGTTGCTGGAATTAGTAATGCTGCAATTTTCTTTCTATTTTCTTTTGGCGTCGTTGCATACATTGCTAAAGCAATACCAATTGAACCAAAGACTTTTCCGTTACCTTGTAACATAAAGCCATATGGGAATAATTCTTTTAATGGTTCTTTACTTTTAGCAAATTCATTTACATGTTCGAACCATTCTGCTTTCAATCCATGATTCACAACAACAGGACCTACTTCTATTGGTGCATATATAAAGTGATGTAATCCAGTTGGTATCAATACTCTTTCTAAAAAATGATACAACCACACACCTATATAACCCGAGCCAATAATAAATCCTTGCAGTGAAGAAATACCATTTTGTACCGTTGGCCATATGATGCAAGTTATTAAAGCAATTGGCAACATGACAAAAAATGAAATCGTTACTACAAATGTCAAACCTTGAAATACACCAAGCATTTCAGGTAATTTTTTACTATAATATCTATTATGTATCCATGTGACAATGCTTGAAATAATAATACCGCCTAGGATATTCGTGTCTAATGTTTCTATACCAGCAATCGCTTTTAATCCCGTTACATTTTCTACACCCTTTTCTAAATTTGCTCCGAATGTATGCGGCCATTGCGTTAATATGGCATTGATAAAGGTATTAAACATTAAGTATCCCATTAATGCTGACAGTGCTGCATGTCCAGGTGCTTTTTTAGCTAAAGATAACGGCAAGCCAACAACAAATACCACTTCCATGTGATTAAATATTGTCCAACCACCAGACTCTATCACTGACCATATTTTGAACCAATTTGTACCTTCTTCAGCAATACTCCCCATTATTGAAGGATTTTTAAATAATGTTGCTAAACCGAGTACAATACCAAAAAATGCAAACATCAATACAGGTACAATCATTGCACTTCCAAATCGCTTTATAGCATTCATATAAAGTTCCCCTTTTTCTAAATTTCCAAAGTAATTCACTTATGATAATTGAATCTCTCTCTATTCAAATGATTATGGATCAATTTACCATCGATTTTATAGTAAACGCTTACATCAGAACAATAGTTTGACGCCATTACGAACAATTTTGTACAATAAGATTACATTTTCAAAACTTGAAAATATTTTCAAAATTCTGAGGTGATAACGTTGCTTTTAGATGAACGCATAAATAACAATTTTAATAAATTAAATGAAAACGACCTACAAATCGCTCATTTTATAAACACACATATATCAGATTGTAAAACAATGAAAATCCAAGATTTAGCGGCTTATACACATGCATCAAATGCAAGTATTCATCGTTTTACTCGTAAGCTCGGCTTTGATGGCTACAGTGATTTTAAATCATACTTAAAATTTGAATCTGAACAAGTCCATCAATTACCTTGTGACTCTATGAACGCTTTTAAACAAGAAATTGAAAATACCTTCACTTATTTAGAGCGTATCGATTACGACTTAGTTACTGACAAAATATATCAAGCCGAAACGGTATATTTATATGGCACAGGTTTAGCTCAAATGAATGTTGCGCAAGAAGCTCAAAGAATTTTATTGACCATACATAAAAATATTATTGTATTACATGATGTACATGAATTTAAAATGGTGTTAAATAAAGCTTCTGATAATGATTTGTTTTTTATTATTTCTTTATCCGGCGAGACCGATCACTTATCCGATATAACGAATTTACTGCAACTGCGTCAAAAGTATTTCATTTCTATTACTACGCTTCAAGACAACACCTTGGCTCAAAAGGCAAATTATAATATCTACGTATCAAGTAACACTTTTTATTTAACAAACGGCATTGATTATTCCAGCTTTATCAGCTACCATATTTTTTTTGAAACGGTACTACGTAAATTTAATGAGCGTATACAATACGGTCAATTCACATAAAATAATTAACATATCAAATAAAAGAAAGCTGGACAAATTAATTGTCTCAGCCTCTTAGTCAACATCTCAATTTATTACACAAGTGGGACTGATACATGAGCTTCTGCCCAAATATGCCTGAGTCCCACTTTTAATTTATTGAGTTAGGTTGTAATGATTTTTTATTGTTCCTCTTCATATTCTTCTAGTGTTGTTTGCAGCTTATCAAATAACATTTCAAAACCATGCGCAGTAGAATCATGATATTCCTTTTTCTTTTGCTTATACTCTAATGATGTCAATCTGCGTTCCCTAGGTACATAAGCTGTATAATTAAAAATCATTTGGGTTATGCCTGGTTCTCTTTCAAACATCTCTACTTCAATTGTATCTTCAGAGTCACTTAATTCAGGCATCCCTATCGTCATTACAATATATTCATTTGGGTTCAAAGTAACGTAAGAACCCTTCACTATATTTTCTTTCCCTTTACGAACATCAATAATTTCATAGCTTCCGTTTTGTACAGCGTCTATCTCTATTGATTTATTCGTTCGTTCAGTTGTCATAAACCATTGTTTAAGAAATCGTTGCTCAGTCCAAGCTTGATATACTAATTCAGGTTCAACTTTAAACAGTCTTTCCAACTGAATTTCTACGTTTTCATTTTCCACATTATATCTAGCCATGATTGTTCACCTACTTTCACTCTTATAACTATTCTAACTCATTATACTAGACTTCTAAACAATAATACTATGAAATTCAACTTTCCTTTATATCCCCTTTAAAAGTGATAACCTATTTATTCTATCGTTATTAATCAGTAAACGTCAAAATTTTCCCTTTTTTAAGACTATCTTACTTCTTAAAAAAGAGGACAAACAGTCTATATCAAATAATATAAACTGTTGCCCTTTCTTTTAATCAACTTTTTTATTTTAATCTTGGTAATCTAAAGAAAATTGCAATTAGACCACAAACACCTAGAATGATCGGATAAATTGAATACGGCATTAATGAAACTGGTGAGATAGACGCAACGCCTGCTGCTGCTATAACTTGCGGACTATAAGGTAATAAACCTTGGAAACAGCTTGCAAACATATCTAAAATACTTGCAGATTTCCTAGGATCAATCTCGTATTCATCCGCAATATCTTTAGCTAAGGGGCCTGCCATTAATATAGAAATTGTATTATTGGCAGTCGAAATATCCGCAGCACTCACAAGTCCCGCTATACCTAATTCTGCACCGCGTTTTGATTTAACCCTATTGCGTACAAAATTTAATAGCCAAGTGATACCACCATTATGTTGTATCAATGCTACGAGTCCACCAATTAATAGTGCAATAATCGCAATATCCTCCATACCAACAATTCCTTTTGAGATTGAACTAAGCAAGCCTGACCAGTTGAATGATCCATCAACCAGTCCAATAATCGCAGATAATACGGTACCACCAATCAACACTATAATTACATTTATACCTGCCAGTGCTAAAATCAGTACCAATAAGTATGGAATAACTTTAATAAAGTTATAGTCATATGATTTCGTAGTATCTATCTGAGCACCATGCGTTAAAAACCAAAGTACTATAACAGTAAATAGCGCACCTGGTAATACAATCTTTATGTTCACCTTAAACTTATCGCTCATTTTAGTTTTTTGAGTACGAACAGCGGCAATTGTAGTATCCGAAATCATTGATAAATTATCACCAAACATTGCTCCACCAACGACAGTAGCCATTGTTATCGCTGCAGATACATCCGTCGCCTGACTCAAACCAAAACCAACCGGCGCTATAGCTGCAACTGTACCGACTGAAGTACCCATTGAAAGTGATACAAACATACAAATGATAAATAAACCGACGATAATTAAGTTTTCTGGAATAAAGGATAGTCCTAAATTTACCGTCGACTTGACTCCCCCCATATCTTCTGTAGTTTGAGAAAATGCACCCGCAAGTAGAAATATTAACATCATCAAAATAATATTTGAATGTCCAGCGCCTTTTGTAAATACATCTACTTTTTTAGAAAATGTTTCTTTTTTATTGATCAACAAACCCACAATGGATGCGATAATAATTGCAACATTGAGTGGCATTATTGAAAAGTCACCAGTAATAACGCCCACACCTAAAAATATACCTACAAAAATGATTAATGGCACAAGCGCCCATGCATTACCTTTTTTATTTTCCGTCATACAAAACCAACTTTCTTTATCATTACTTTTTTAGTCAATCATTCATTTTGCTTACCATAAAAAAATAAAAAACTCTTTTCTCATAGAAGAAAAGAGTAAATCGATACATCTTTAATCTTATCTTCTAGCACATTTTATGCTACTGGAATTGGCACACGCATTACCATGTTGCCGAAGTTTCAACGGGCCAGTCCCTCCACTTCTCTAGATAAGCTATTTTATTTATTTTATAACAGTACACTATTCATGCCACTTCGTCAATTATAGAGTTATCATATGAAATGATATTTTATTTCAAAGGTTATTCCGTTGGCCGAACAATCGTAAATGTATCACCGATTGAGGCATAATCATTTCCAGCTAAACGGCACACGGCTTCTAGTGCTTGTGCATTAATCTTACTGTCTTCAAAATACACATTTTCATTAATATGAAACATCACGACTTCTCCAATGATTAGATCTGACCCCTCGTCAGTATCCCCTAATGATATAATCCGCTCTAATTTACATTCCATACGTATTTTCGCCTGTTCAATACCAGGTACAGTTATTAGTTCTGAGTCGACAAGGGTTAACGCTGTTCGTTCTAATTCATTTTCAGTACGATCCAATGGTGCAGCTGTACGGTTAATTTGCTCTACGTTTGTTTCATCAGTGATATGTACTACAAAATTTTCAGTCTCTTCAATATTAAGTGAAGTGTCTTTACGTTTACCTTCTGAACGTCCTGTAGAAATCATAATCATCGGTGGTGCACTATTCACCACGTTAAAAAAACTGAAAGGTGCCGCATTTAACTTGCCATTTTTATCTTGAGACGTCACAAAGGCTATTGGCCTAGGTATGATACTACCACTCAATAATTTATAGTTTTGTCTTTTAGACAATTCACTTGCTTTAAAATGTTTCACAAAAATTCACTTTCCTTTCATAAATAAAAATCATAAATAAAAAGTGGCTATATCAAAATGTAAGTGCATAACTGTTCATTTAAGCACGAATCACTTTGTCATAGCCATCTATCAAATTAATCTAATTGTGTACCACCTGTAACCCCGTATACTTGGCCAGTAGTGTAACTTGATTCATCAGCTGCTAAATGAACATAAACGCCTGCTAATTCTACAGGTTGACCTGCTCTGCCAAGCACTTCTTTTTGTCCAAATGTTGGAATTTTGGATTGTGGTTGTCCACCTGATATTTGAAGTGGTGACCAAAATGGTCCTGGTGCAACACAGTTAACACGGATGCCTTTAGCTCCTAGTTCTTCAGACAAACTTTTAGTTAGCGATATGATTGCAGCTTTTGATGCTGCATAATCATGTAAAATTGGACTTGGGTTATAACCTTGTACAGATGACGTTGTCGTAATTGTAGCACCTGGTTCAAGATAATCAATCGCTTTTTGTACAGTCCAAAATATTGGATACACATTCGTTTCAAAGGTTTCAGTAAATGACGCTGTATCGAAGCCCTTAAGTGTATCTCTATATTGTTGATGTCCAGCTACGAGTGTAACATTGTCTAATCCACCTAACGCGTGATATGCACGTTCTACTAACTCATAATTGAATTGTTCATTGCGTAAATCACCCGGTATTAGCACAGCTTGTTGTCCTGCCGATGTAATAACTTCTTCTACTTCTTCAGCATCTTCTTGTTCTGATGGCAAGTAATTGATTGCAACATCAGCACCTTCTTTAGCATACGCAATAGCTGCTGCTCTACCAATAGCTGAATCTCCACCTGTTACTAACATCTTTAAACCTTTCAATCTACCATAACCGGTATAAGAAGTTTCTCCACAATCTGGTTTAGGGTCCAGATCTTTTTGTAAACCTGGAACGGGTTGCTCTTGTTTTGGAAAATCTGCATTTGAATATTTCTTTCTAGGATCTTGAGACGCCATGCTTAATCCTCCTCAAAAAATAATGGTTGTAATTATTTTTTACCCAAATTAAATCGCCCATAACACAAGATTATATTTTTAAGTTTCGTTCAATAATTTCTGTACAAATGTTACAAAGTAATCTGGTACTTTTTCTAAAATGCGTTCATCGGGATCATATTTGGGGTGATGTAAATCATAGTCACTATTAGATCCAATAAAAACAAATACACTTGGATACTTGTTGGCAAACCCAGAAAAATCTTCACCAATAGTTAATGGCTGTTCCATTATATTCACATTGTAACCTACTTGTTTAGCAACGTTAATTGCATCGTCTGTTAATTTTTCGTCATTAATCACTGCGCCTGGTAATCGTATATATTGTGTTTCAATTTCAACATCAAATACTTCTGCCAATCCACTCCCAATTTCTCTCAATCTCTTCTCAATGAATGTGCGAATACCTTCATCAAAACTTCTCACTGTACCTTGTACATAAGCTTGATCTGCAATAACATTCCATGTATTACCACAAGATACTTCTCCAATCGTTACGACTGCATTATCAAAAGCAGATAAATTTCTGCTGACGATGGATTGAACACTATTGATTAATTGACCTAACACGATGACTGGATCATTACCTTGTTCAGGCTTTGCTGCATGTGCACCTTTACCCTTAATTTTAAATTCAAAGCGATCTACAGAGGATGTCACGGCACCAGATTTCACTGCCAATGTACCTATATCCATAGTAGGATAATTATGATAACCAAGCACAGCTTTTGTACCATCAATGGCACCTGTCTCAGCTAATTTAACAGCACCATATCCCAGCTCTTCGGCAGGTTGAAAAATAAAACGTACTCTACCTTTTAATTGATCTTCAATTTCTTTTAATTTTGTAGCTGTTGCTAAAATACTTGCCATATGGATATCATGACCACAAGCATGCATAATACCTTCATTAGTTGATGTAAATTCATGTACAACTTCTTCATTAATTGGCAAAGCATCTATATCCGATCGAACAGCAATAAACGTATCTCCTTGACCTACTTCAGCAATCAAACCAGTTTCCAACGGTATATCTAAAATTTTAATTTCATAACTTTCTAAAATACGTCTTAATCGTTTCGTTGTTTCATATTCATCATCAGACAATTCTGGAAACTGATGAAATGTACGTCTCCATTTTACAAAGTCTTCATATTGTGGCATGACATGTCACGTCCTTTCTAAATTTATAAAACGTTTAAAAATATAATATAGTATTGTTACAATCACAACGCCGAGCGCTAAATTATTAGAGATTAAAATAAGCACCATCGTAAGTATTACCATGAATCCATTTACTAAAGGTGACTTACGTATAAAGGGTATTGTTCGTCTATCAAATGTATTCAATGAAATTGTAATAAGCACGGTAGCTAAAACAGCCATTGGAATATGTCCTATAATTTCACCAAAAACAAATAAACTTACCAGTAAAAAACTGCCGGTAACAAGCGTCGAAACTCTAGAGTTCGCCCCCATTGTTACATTAAAACGCGATTGACCAACAAGCGCACTTCCACCATAACCGCCAAATAATCCTACTACTAAATTAGCTATGCCTTGACCTATTGATTCACGATTTTTATCACTAGTTGTATCTGTTACTTCATCCATCATTCTTGCTGTTAAAGTCGTTTGAACGATTGCAACAATAGCCATCATCAAACCATAAAACAATGTAATTAGGAGAAAGTTAACATTTAATATTTCAATAGGGATAGTTGGATAAGGTAGTTTAATATGTATTGAAGACAAATCGTGCACATATTTTATATCAGGTTTTAATACCCACGAAAATATTGTCAGTATAATAATGGATATCAATGGTGCAGGTATAATTTTGATATGTTGAGCGCCCAACCAAATAATAAAAAATGACATGATTGCAACGATATAAGTTGCCATAGAAATACCTAAAATATTCTTTAGCTGAGATGTAAATAATAATATACCTAGTGCATTCATAAATCCAATTACAACACCGACAGGTATCAATTCTAACCATTTATTAATTTGAAAATACCCAAATGAAATTTGGATGATACCCATAAATAAAGTTGCTAAAATGACAGCTTGCAATCCATGACTTGCAGCTAAAGGTGCTACGACTAAAGATACACCACTACTTGGTGCTGATACCATCAAGGTTCTATTTCCAGTCAAGCTAAGTACAAGCATCATTAAACCAGTACTTAACATACCGATTGTCGGATTCACGCCTGCTATAAATGAAAAAGCAATTGCACCAGGTAACAATGCAAGTGCAAGTAATACACCTGAAAGTGTATTCTGTACTATGTTACCTTTCCATTGTTCAATATACCCAGCATTACTCACACCGTACTCACCCCCAAGCCCCTTTAATTACTATACTATCATAATTGTCAAAATATTTTATTAACTTAATTTTTTGAACTTCTAAATTTCTATTTTTAGAAAACTTGAATATAAAAAATAAGAATAGAGCGAGGACAAATCAACATTTTTGATTCCATTCCTCACTCTATTCATCTCTAATAATCTTATTTTTAATTTTAATTACAGTTTCTCTATTAAAGTTTTACACGATTATCAAAGAGCACTTTACCATCTTTAATAACTCTTTCTGCATGATTAATACCATAATGATATGGAATATATTCATGATTAGGTGCATCCCAAATTACAATATTTGCTTTATCTCCCTCATTGATGGTACCTGCATCAACGTCAATTGCTTTAGCTGCATTGACTGTCACTGCATTCCAAATTTCATTTGGAGATAATTTTAATTTTAACGCTGCAATAGACATCACCAATTGTAAATTATTAGTCACACAACTACCTGGATTGAAGTCAGTAGCTATCGCAATAGCGCCATCGTTATCTAGCATACCTCTTGCATCTGCATAACCTTCCTTATCAAGATAGAAAGTTGTTCCTGGTAATAATACTGCAACAGTATCACTATCTTTCAATTTTTGTTTACCTTCTTCACTAGATGCAACTAAATGATCCGCAGAGATAGCATTTTCATCAATTGCAAGTTCTAAACCACCTAATGGATCGATTTCATCTGCATGAATTTTAACATCAAAGCCTTGTTTTTTAGCTGCTTCCATGTAAGATTTAGATTCTTCCACAGTAAACACGCCTGTTTCACAGAAAATATCGGCAAAATCAGCATATGGTTTAACTTCCGGCAATAAATCTATCATTTCTTGTAAGAAAGCTTGGTTAGACTCCGCATCTTTAGGCACAGCATGTGGCCCAAGGAAGGTATGTTTCATGTCTAAATTATATTTTTTTGCTAATCGATTTGAAACACGCAATTGTTTAAGTTCATTATCTTTATCCAATCCATAACCACTCTTACTTTCAACCGCTAAGACACCGTGTTGTAACATGGTTAATAGATTTTTTTCCGCTTTTTCAAAAAGTTCGTCTTCCGTCGCTTGACGTGTGGCTTCTACAGTAGAAAGTATACCGCCACCTTGTTCAAGTATTTCTAAATAAGACACACCTTGACGCTTGAGTGACATCTCATGTTCACGTGAGCCTCCATGTACAAGATGCGTATGTGCTTCTACCAAGGCAGGTGAAACGACTTTTCCTGAAGCATCTATTATTTCTTTTGCATCATATGCATCAGAATGTTCACCCGCATAAACAATCTTGCCATTTTTCACAACTACTGTACCGTTTTCAACAATATTTAAATCATTTAATTCTTTTCCTTTTAAAGGACGTTCGGTAGCTTTCGGTAAAATTAATTGTTTAATATTTTGAATGATTAAGTCGTTCATTTTTTATCTCCTTTTCTTGTAATCATTGGAATGTGAATGCCTTTTTCATTTGCTACATTAATTGCTGATTCATAACCTGCATCAGCATGTCTTACTACTCCCATACCCGGATCCGTAGTTAATACACGTCCTAAACGTTTATCTGCTCTTTCTGAACCATCAGCAACTACTACCATGCCTGCATGTAATGAATAACCCATACCAACACCACCGCCATGATGGAATGAAATCCAAGATCCACCTGCAGCAGTATTGATTAATGCATTTAAAATAGCCCAATCTCCTACGGCATCTGAACCATCTTTCATACCTTCAGTCTCACGATTAGGACTGGCTACTGAACCTGAATCTAAATGGTCGCGACCAATTACAATCGGTGCAGAAATTTCACCTTCACGCACAAGTCTATTTAACGCCAGACCCATTTTCGCACGTTCTCCATAACCTAACCACGCAATTCTTGAAGGCAATCCTTGAAACGCAATTTTCTCCTGTGCTAAATCTAACCAACGAATAAGTTTTTCATTTTCAGGGAACAACTTTCTCATTTCTTCATCAGCACGTTCAATATCCTTAGGATCACCACTTAATGCTGCAAATCTAAATGGCCCCTTTCCTTCGCAGAATAACGGTCTAATATATGCCGGTACAAATCCAGGGAAATCAAAAGCATTTTTTAAGCCATCATTATATGCCACCTGTCTTATGTTATTTCCATAATCAAAAGCGACCGCACCCTGTTTTTGAAATTCTAACATTAGTGATACATGCTTATGCATTGAGGATTGCGATTCTTTCACGTATTGTTTTGGATCTTTATTACGAAGTGCACTTGCCTCTTCTAATGAATACCCTTGTGGCACATATCCATTTAAAGGATCGTGGGCACTCGTTTGATCCGTAATAATGTCAATTTTAAATCCTTTATCTAAAATTGCTTGATGTACATCGACCGCATTACCTACCAAGCCAATAGATAATGGCTTGCCTTGTTTGCGTGCATCTTCCGCTAACGTTAATGCTTCGTCTAAATCTCGTGTTTTCACATCACAGTAACGTGTATCAATACGCTTATCAATGCGTGTTTCATCTACATCAACTCCGATGACAACACCACCATTCATCGTAACTGCCAATGGTTGTGCACCACCCATGCCACCAAGACCAGCAGTTAATGTAATCGTACCATTTAATTTGCCATCAAAATGTTGATTAGCTAGTTCACCAAATGTCTCATATGTACCTTGAACGATACCTTGTGAACCTATGTAAATCCAACTACCCGCAGTCATTTGTCCATACATCATTAAACCTTTTTGATCTAATTCATTAAAATGATCCCAGTTTGCCCATTCAGGTACTAATACAGAATTTGAAAGTAATACACGTGGCGCCTCTTCATGTGTTTTAAATACAGCAACTGGTTTGCCTGATTGAACTAACATCGTTTCATCAGCTTCTAATGAACGCAGTGTGGATTCAATTGCTTCGAATGCCTCCCAGTTTCGAGCTGCTTTACCTATGCCACCATAGACAACCAAATCTTCGGGTCTTTCTGCAACTTCAGGATCTAAATTATTATATAGCATTCGTAATACTGCTTCTTGTTCCCAACCTTTACATTCAATCTCTAAACCTTTTTTTGCTTTAATTTTTCTCATGAACAATCTCTCCTTCATCGATTTTAAATTCAACCTTTGTTTTGATTTTTAAAATATCCATAATGCAAATGGAATTGTAATCAGTAGTGTGAGTACTACTCTTTCAAACCAAATAATCACAAGTTTTCCTATCGATATTTTAATTTCAGTAGATAATATGACCGGAACAACGCTTGAGAAAAAGATAATCGCTGAAACACTCATGACCGCTACTGTAAATCTTGTTGCTAAATCTGCTGATTGTGCAATCGCAGCTGGTAATAACATTTCAACAATTGAAATCGTTGAAGCCTGTGCTAATACCCCTACATTTTCTACTGGAAAAATGCTGATAAATGGATAAAAGATGTAAGATATATATTCGATTACTGGTGTGAATTCTGCGATTACTAATCCTAGAAAACCAATTGACATGATAGAAGGTAAAATAGCAATCGTCATTACGACACCATCTCTCAAATTTTCAAATACATTGTCAATTAATGACTTAGACTGTTTCACAGCTAATTTTGCTTCTAACCAAGACTCTTTTAACAATGGCATGTTTCTGCGAATCTCTTCTTGATATGGTTGGTCTTTATATGTCGTATGCTTTTCAAATCTGATAGGTGGGAGTTGTACGGTAATAGCAGTAACAACAAATGTCACTGCGAGTGTAAACCAAAAATATAAATTCCAATGCTGAATAATACCTAGTGTGTTAGCTACAATAATCATAAACGTAGCGGAAACCGTAGAGAACCCTGTCGCTACAACTACTGCTTCTTTATGTGTGTAACTACCACTCTTGTAGACTTTGTTTGTTATCAGTAAGCCTATTGAATAACTACCAACAAATGATGCTACTGCATCGACCGCTGACTTTCCTGGTGTCTTAAATATTGGTCGCATTATCGGACGACAAATCACACCGATAAACTCTAACAATCCAAAACCTACTAAAAATGATAAAAAAATCGCTCCTATGGGAATTAAAACACTTAATGGTATGGCTAACTTTTCATATAAAAATGGTCCAATACTTTCTTTTAAAACAAAAGCAGGCCCAATATTGAAAACAACCATGAAAGCGATGAATACCCCTACTACTTTGAATAAGCTAAAAATAATATTTGTTTTCGATTCATTCCACCTTTGATTGAGAAATGGATGAATTGCACCAATAATAATTAAAATCAATACATAATATGGTAAAACTGGTTTCACTATTAGCGTAATCCATTGCACAATATGATCAATCATAATGGTTGATTGACCTTGTATAGTCACAGGAACGAAGAAAAATATAATACCAATCAAGCTATAAATGAAAAATCTCCACATGTACTTCACGCCCCTAACATGAAAGTACGACTCCCTCTATATCTAAAAGTATAATATGTTATTATATAGACTACCAATATCAATAAACTAATTATTAATAGTTTCAAACTATAAATACGCAAATATATAGGAGTGACATTCAGATGAAAATTGTTCAATTAGAATATTTTATTGCTGTCGTTAAATATAATAGTTTTACAAAGGCAGCAGATTTTTTGCATATAAGCCAACCGTCTTTAACTAATACAATAAAAAAAATAGAAGCTGATTTAGGTTATGATTTATTTTTAAGAACGACCAAGGATATCAAAATTACTGAAAAAGGTATTCATTTTTATAATTACGCAATTCAGCTCGTACAAAGTTATCATCAAACGCTAGAAAAAATGTATGATTTAAAAATGGGACATGCTCCTAAAATCAAATTTTCTATTCTTGAATCATCAAATCAATGGATATCACAAGTAGTTGCTATGCATCAAAAAGAATATGCAGATCAAACGTATCACGCTTCAGAAGTACATGATCAGAGCACGATATTAGAGCGTCTATTAAATTTTGAAAATCATTTAGGCTTAACCAATGAACAAATTATTCACGAGGATATACACTCTGTTCCTCTATATAAGGAATCTTATGTCCTCATAACACCTAAAAATACCTTTTCTAATAGCAAAAAGGTATCCATTAAATCTTTACCGCTCATTTTACCTACAAAAGGTTCCCAAGTACGTAAGCATTTGGATGACTATTTTAACCGCTTAAATATTCACCCAAATATTATTATAGAGGCAGATCGCTTTGAAGCTTCAACGAATTTCGTTCATCGAGGATTAGGCTATGCCGTCATACCACGTGTCTATTACCAATCTTTTAATGCACGAGATTTAGATGCAATTGAAATTAAACCTACACTCAGTCGTACCATTTACATCAATTACCTAAAAAAAAGAAAGCACCCTGAACGAGTACTTTCTTTTATAGATTTATGCCTTTATTATTGGAATATTAAAGAATAAAATGATGTAAAAAATTAGCTGATAGCTTTGCAGTACGATTATCGACATCATATTTAGGGTTTGTTTCTGCAATGCTAATCGTAGAGACTTTGTCATTTGGGATAATGCGTTTGGCAAGTTCAAGGACAATATGTGGGAACAAACCTAATACTGCGTTAGCACTTACACCTGGTGCGTATGCGCTATCTATAACATCCATACATATTGTGAACATAATAACGTCATGATTGTGTATAAATCGTTCTACCTTATCTTTTACAGGAGGAGATATTTGATGCAATAATTCCTCAGCATAAACAAAACCGATTTCTTTTTCTTCCGCATAATCAAATAGGCCTTGTGTATTACCGCCTTGTTGTATACCTAATACCAAATAATCTGCTTGATTATCTTGATCTAAAATTTGCCTAAAGCTCGTTCCAGAGGTAGACTGTGACTCTGCTCTGGTATCAAAATGTGCATCGATATTAATGATACCTAAAGAAGCATCAGGATAAACTTCTCTTATACCTAAATACTGGGCATATGCGATATCATGTCCACCACCCAATAAAAACGTCTGTTTATGCCTTTGTATTGATGTCGCAACATATTTTGCGAATTCTTTTTGGGTGTCTTCTAAGTCATCATGATCATGTTCTACATTACCATAGTCATATATCTTGCAGTCACTCAACACAGGTAGATTTGCAAATGCTTTCTTAATTGCGTCGGGACCTTCTTTAGCACCTAATCTCCCTTTGTTCAATTCAACACCCCTGTCAACTGCGTAACCTAATAATCCCACACCTTGGCGTGTCTCATGATAGTCATCTTTGATATTTCTAAAATTCACAGTTTGAAAATGTCTAAATTGAGACTTATCTGATTCGCTATCGACTCTACCTGTCCAGAAATCACGCTGTGCTAATTTATACATAATTCTCCTCCTTTTATAACAATGTCTCATTTAAAAGTATACGCTTACATTGAATTCAATTCAATTTATGCTTTTATTTACCCAAAATTTATCTACTTAATTTTATCAAATGACAATAAATTATTTCATTTAGATGTTAGTTTTGGCATTACTATTACATTTCAATGATAAATACCTAAATTTAATTTATTTCTGATTAATAAATATGTATAATTAGTGATAAATGATTTTCTGAACCCTATTGGAGGTTACATAATGAATAAACAACGTATATCAGGTTTTCAATGGGCAATAATGATTTTTATTTTCTATATTATTGCTTATGCAGCTCCTATTATACTGAAAGACTTACAAAGTACTATTTCACTTAAGACTTTTGTCTTTGACTTAAGTGCTATAGCGCCATTTATTGCTGCGCTTGTTTGTATTATCGTTTTTAGTAAACGTAAGACGCAGTTATCTGGTTTAAAACTAACAATAGATTTAAAAGTGATTGAACGTATTTTACTAGCATTTATTTTACCTTTAATCATTTTCCTGATTGCTATGATAAGTTTTAATATCTTTGCGGATAGTTTTGTATTATTACAAACAGAAGATTTATCTGTTTCAATTACTGCAATTATACTTGGACAACTAGTGATGGCATTTTTAATAGAATTTGGTTTCCGTTCTTATTTACAAAATATTATAGAAACGAAAATGAACACATTCTTTGCATCGATTATTGTTGGTTTATTATATTCCATTTGGAATATAAATATGGCCTTTAGTCTTGAATATACTTTATATGGTTTATTATATACATTTGCATTTTCCATGATTATCGGTGAGTTAATTCGTGCTACAAAAGGTCGCACGATATTTATCGCAACGATATTCCATGCAGCAATGTCATTTGGTCTTGTTTTCTTATTCAATGAAGAACTTGGCAGTGTTTTTGCAATGAAAGTAATTGCATTATCCACATCAGCTGTAGCAGTCGTTTACATTTTATTAAGTATTATTATTCGAGCAATACTTTATTTCTTTACTAAACGTAGTTTAGATGAAGTTGATAGCAATAATTATTTAGATCATGTAAGTGAAGATTCAGAAACTGCTCAAGCAGATGATAGTAATGAAGAAACACTCGAATCTGATAATTCAACAACAAATGTACATACACATAGTGGAGACAGTGAGCACAGTGAAACTGCTACATCTCAAACTAAAAGAGCAACAGACAATCATGTCAATTCACATGATGCTGACTCAAAACCATCGACTGAACATGTGAATGACACGGACACTGAGAAGGATCACCGAAAAACACAGCACGATGACAGCCGAAACAATATTATTGATGAAAACACGCCACAAACTATAGAGAACAACGATGTCCAAGATGAACGTCAACATGTTGAGACACAGGTAAATGGCGCCGTTGAAAATTCTACTGAAAAAGCACAGGTGGAGACATCATCACCAAAACATGATGATTCTAGTACTTCTGAGCCAACCATACAACAACAAAATAAAAAACGACAACGATCACCTTTTAAACTTAAAAACAAACATGATCATCGTCGCTAATTAACAAAAAGCAGGTTACGCTAATCGTATATTCAGATACAATGAATAAACTTCATGTCTATCTTAATTTATACCGTTAGTTAACCTGCTTTTATTATATTTTATATTTTGAGTTATGATTTATTTAAAATTTCAACGCCTTTTTGCTTACCTATAATGACTTGATCTGTAACATCAAGAAAATATCCAGTTTCTAAAACACCTACTAAATGAATTAAAAATTCATGCATAGCATAAGGATCGATAGATGAATTCAATGTAACATCAAGGATGTAATTGCCATTATCAGTTATAAATGGGACATCATCCACCATTCGGCGCATAACTTTTAAATTATCGTAAGCTACTATTTTTTTAGAAACTAATAACCAATTAAATTTATCTACTTCTACAGGTAAATTAAAAGTTTGACCTAAGTATGATACACACTTAGATTCATCTACTAAAACAATAAACTTTTCCGCCATGGCATCAATCACTTTTTCTCTAAATAATGCCCCGCCGCCACCTTTAATTAAATTCAAATTGTTGTCTACTTCGTCTGCACCATCAATGGCAACGTCAATTTTTTCTACATCATTGACATCCACTACTCGAATACCTAATTCTTTTGCGATATAAGCAGTTTTATTAGAGGTGCATACACCTGTAATATCAATCTGTTCATGGTCCAACTTCTCAGCTAGTTTTGGGACAAGCAACTCTATTGTTGAACCAGAACCAATGCCCACAACCATACCGTCACTGATTTGGCTTAACGCTTCATTAAATGTACTAATTTTTAACTGTTTCGTATCCATAATGCGTCCCCTTTACATAACTTACTCTCACCTTTATTGTACATGAGATTGAAAAAAATACATAGTTAAAAAATATGTATAAATTTTAAATTAATATATCTTCTTGCATAATTAAATAGCTAGTTTACAATAATAATACATCACCAACTAGGAGGATTGTCATGATTTATCATTTAAAAGCGATTGCTACAGGAAAAATCGAAGATTTACCTTATAGTACTAAAAGACCAATGCGTTCAGC
The DNA here is from genome assembly GCF_002902235.1 of Staphylococcus ureilyticus. Taxonomy (GTDB): domain Bacteria; phylum Bacillota; class Bacilli; order Staphylococcales; family Staphylococcaceae; genus Staphylococcus; species Staphylococcus ureilyticus. The sequence continues at coordinate 16,187 of NZ_PPRL01000020.1, read as the reverse complement.
ACTTAACAAAACACTTTTCACCGGTAAGATGTGGCTTTCAAAAACCGGTTTTTCTGAAGATGAACAAGAATACAAAGGACATGGCGGGCCCAATAAGGCTGTATGTTTATATAGCGAAAAAAATTACGATCTATGGAAAGATGATGTCACAGATTTACCAGAATATGCAATGTTTGGCGAGAACTTAACGGTCAAAGACTTAGATGAAAAAGATTTGCATTTTGGTGATCAATTTCAATTAGGTGAAGCGATTATCGAAGTTTCAGAGATAAGAGAACCTTGTTGGAAAATACAAGAAAAGTATAAAATTCCTAATCTTATTAAACGCATGTCCAGTTCATGTAAAACTGGTTGTTACTTTAGAGTAGTTAAAGAAGGTTTTGTTTACGATTCGTCTCATCTTCAGCTCATAAAATTCGGGGAACATGATTCTCTTTTATCTGTATTCGAACTTAATGATATTTATTACAATGACAATAAAAATGTCGTGCGCTTGGCATATGCTTTGAAAAATCCTTATTTAACTGAAGAAAGACGACGTAAATTAGAAAAATATCTAAACCGCGCTCAAAAATAAACATTACAATATGAGTAAATATCCTGCACCAATGACTCAAAAAAAGATTCTTATACAACAAGAATCTTTAAAAATGATATATTGATATAACTCAGGTTAAGTAACTGACCAAAAATGGTATTAATATAACTGCACTTACCTGAGTTTGTCTACTTAATCTATTTTCTGTAATACATTATTATAAATTGCTACTTACTTATCCATAAGTGGTGTTTGCTTACTTTATATTAATTCAAAACACTTGATACACGCGCAATGATATCATTCTACTTCTTCGCAATTTTTTTCAGCAATTTTATATGATGTCTTAGAATAAAATGGCTGATTCGCTTCTAAAATTGATGGCGCATCTTCTCCATACAAATTAATATCATTAGGTATGCATTGTGTTTCTAACGTAAATCCTGAATGTGCTTTATAAATATTAAAATCACTTTCCCATTCCGTAGTATCATTAAAAGTAAATATCACGACATTTGGCATATCAGTTTCAACAGTCAGTTGAAAATGTTTATTTTCAACTGTCATACCTTGCTCTCCAATCTGAAACGGATGATCTAGACCACCATAACGTTTCATTTGTGATTGAATGTCATGATGCTCACTATTAAAAATATCTTTAAATTGAATGTGATTGCGTGCAAAAACATGTTCTAAATTTAGTGGCTTTTGTTTTGTCACAAAATGATCGTTATCTAATAAATGCATTTTTAATGTTGAACTTGAAATACTATGGTTATCGATAACATTATTATCTCTGTTCAAATTAAAGTAAACATGATTCATAGGATTAAAAATTGTTTTTTCGGTAGTAACGGCTTTATACTCAATTGTCCATTTGTGATCAACGTCATAAGTATGTATCACCTCTAAATCGATATTTCCTGGAAAATAATCATCTGATTGTTGAATTGTAGTGGAAAACACAATTTTCACTTGTCCTACTTGTTCAAATATCTCATAATCAAAATAACATTTATCAATACCGTTAAAACCACCGTGAATATTATTTTCACCATCATTCGTATCTAATCGATACGTTGTACCATCCAAATGAAATTCTGCATTTGCAATTCGTCCACCATAACGGCCTACAGTAGCACCAAAATAAAAAGGATTTTGTTGATAGAATTCATCCGCTTCTACCACATTACCTAATACAATATTGTTATCATCATATTTCCATGACACGATACGAGCGCCATAGTTTGTGAAAACAATCTTAGTTGCTTCATTGTCTATCTTAATTAAATCAATACCATTACTTTGTCTTTCTACTTTTGCAAACATCATCAATTACTCCCTTTCAAACCAAACATATTATGATTCACTTAGACTTTCAGTTCTATCTTGAATAAAACTTCAATCACAAATTGAATGTATCGAACCACAGTCATGAACACCATCTTTGTTTTATAAAACAAGACATAGGAGTCCCGGTAGTTCTAAAATTCATTGCTTTTAAAGTGAATGAGACAACATTTAAAAATGAGCTAAGGTCAATACGCACTCAATATCTCCCCAAATTATTGAGCAAAATACTTCATCCACTAATATTTAAAATTCCAAAATAGCTTACTACTTCCCTTAGTAAATATCTTACTTATCTATAGTGTAACAACTTAACTCAATCATTATCTATACTAATTATTCATTCTATCAAATATTATTTAAAATTGTGATATTTTTTCTATTTTTTATAAATATGTTTTATTTGGCATATTCAACAAACTCGAGGACCCTATTTTACAATTCATACTTTCATAAAAAAAGTAGGAGTGAAACCATTATGTTGTTTGAGTTTCATTCCCCTACTTATATATTATGATACGGTTTTAAAAGTTATTTGTTCATCTATAACTCATTTCTATAATCGTTAACATATGTTAATTTTTTCCGAAAACACGTTTCATAGATTTAAACAGACCTTTATCAAAACTTAAGATGGTATCTTTATAACTTCTTACTGCAATGTAAAGCAAGATAAATATGGTTACTATTGATAGACTCATACTTATTACAATTTCCCAAGTAGCTACATCAGGTGTTGATGCACGTAAAAACATGATAAAGGGAGATAATAAAGGAATAAAACTTGTAATCCTTATGATAGTCGTGTCAGGGTTTATAACACCAAACATTGCCGTATATAATGCAATGATACTAATCAACGTCATTGGCATAAGTGATTGATTAATGTCTTCGATACGTGAAGTAATCGATCCCAAAATAGCTGCCAATATAATATAGGAAAGTATACCTAAAATCAGCGATAGTATACCAACGATGATTAATTGTACTGTTAGGTCATTCGGCTGTACATCAAATCCTTTAAGCATATCTCCAATATCAAATAACAGTACACTTATAATACCTACTACAATGAAAATACTAATTTGTGTTAATGCCACAGCAATGACGCCACACAATTTAGCAAGTATGTGTGTTACTGGTGATATGCTTGTAATAATCATTTCAATGACACGTGACGTCTTCTCAGTTGCAATTTCCATCGCTACTTGATTGGCATAATTTATGATAATGAAAAACATGAGCATAATACCTGCATATACGATAATCGTATTAAATGTTTTTTGTGATTCACTTAAATGAGTGCCATTCGCACTATCTGAAAGCACTTGTGAGCTTACTTTACTTTGAGATTGCAATTGCTTTAGCTCATCTTCAGATAGGTTCAAACTAGATGCCACAAGTTTGGTTTGGATAGTTGATAAAGTAGTTTGTAATTTTTGTTCATCTGTTTTCGAAACGGTATCCTTACTTAATATTTCACCAGTCAATTTATGATTATCATGTAATTGAATGACATACGCTTTATCTAACTTTTCATTTTTCACTTGTTGATGTGCTTGTGATTCTGTCATTTTTTTAAATTTCGCATCACTATCAAGATGGTCACTTTGTGCTTTAACCCCTTTATATATTGAGTCTTGATTGACTACGATACCAATCTTATCAGGCCCATTATCAAATAGATCAACGATTTTATTAATATTAGCTGCCGCCAACATTAATACAACGACAATTGCTGTGAAAATCATAAATGATTTTGTTTTAACTTTACTTTTATACGTAAGTGAAAAAGTAGCCCAAAATTTATCCATTTACCTCACCTACTTTATCTATAAAAATCTCATTTAATGTTGGTTCTATCACTTGAAATCTTTTTACAAAACCATACTGCACAACGATATGATATATTTCCTCTGCAATAGATTCGTCTTCTATTAATGCTCGTATTTCCCTCTTATTGCGTTCCACTTGGATAACCCCATTGATATCATCTATTTCTGGCATCGCTTGATTGGTTTCAATGATCACGCTTTTATTGCCGTGATTTGCTTTCACTTCACCAATCGGCCCTGAAACAACAAGTTCACCTTTATTCAAAATACAAACATCATCACAAAGCTCTTCTACATGCTCCATCCTATGAGAACTATAAATAATCGTCGTTCCTGCATCATTTAAATCTTTTACGGCTGATTTTAATAATTCAACATTAACTGGGTCTAAACCACTAAAAGGTTCATCCAAGATTAATAACTCTGGATTATGTAACATACTTGCTAATAGTTGTATTTTTTGTTGGTTTCCTTTAGATAATGATTCAATTTTCTTGTCCCTATTTTCTTCAATATCAAAACGATTTAACCAATAATCAATGGCTTTAGTTATTTCCTTGGATTTCATCCCTTTTAATGTAGCTAAGTATCTTAGCTCATCGACCACTTTCATTTTCGGATGTAATCCTCGTTCTTCAGGCAAATATCCAATTTTATCATATATTGATTGGTCGATTGCTTTATCTTTATACAAAATTTGTCCTTCAGTAATCGGCGTCAACCCAAGTATCATTCTAAATGTTGTTGTCTTTCCTGCACCATTACGTCCTAAAAAACCTAGCATGTTTCCTTGTTCTAAATTTATCGAAATATCATTAACTGCTGTAAAATCCTTATATTTTTTTGTAACATTTGCTATTTTTAAGGACATGACAAGATTCCCTCCCTTAAAGTCTGTTAAGTATATATTGATAATAACATTTCACACCTTAAATATACATTTCAAATTGTCTTATATATAGTAGTTCTCATTTTGGTTCTTTCCAATGTTACAGCATGAGTCACAGCAAAGATAGGTACAAATGTAGATGATGCTTTTTCATCGCTACAATATTTTACATGATGTATTAGGATTACATTATCTAAATTTATCTTATTTAAATGAATAAACTTTATAAAAACCCAAGTATCACGAAGCATATTAACAGCCTAACTCGTATACTTGGGTTTATTTTAATTATTGTTCTCTATACATGTCATCAATTTTAGTATATTGATTTGCGTATTTATGGCTCGGACCATATTTATTTGTTTTGCGTTCACTATCCAAACAACTGACGACTAACGCATAGATACCAAAACCTATATAGAATGCGTACATCAATACAATGAAAATTATACTTGCAATATGATTCAAATCTGAATCTAATACAGCTATGATTAAAAATATGATGTAAGAAAATACTGTAATGCCTAAATAAATAAGCGGTAATAACATTGTTCTACCTGTATCATGAAATCTTCTAATAAATATCGCCCAATTAGGTATCAGCGTAGCCAAACCGTACACAACGAAATATATTAAACTGATGATAAGAAAAACTACGCTTATCATAATGACTGTTTCAGATTGAGAAGCAGCAGCGCTTATTAATGCAACCAAAGCAATAAAATATACAACGAACGCTGGTACTAGAAAAATTAAATGCCATAAAACCATATACCAATATTCACTTCTGCGTGCACGGCCCTTGAAGTTAAAATAATTTTTCCAAAATAGTTTTAATGCTTCTCCAAACCCAATTTTTCTTTCCAAATTGCTCCCCCCGTTTCAAGTTCATTTGATATAATGTTTATTTAACTTTAATATAGTCATTGATACTTTAACTACACTTTTTAATTTTTAGTAAACTTATAAGGTTATTCTACCAAAATTCACACATGGTTGTAACACAATTTTACAATTTAATAAAAAAGTTTGAAAAACATTTAATTTCTAAAACTATTATATGGAGGATTAGTAAATGGATTTTTTACAGCGAGATACAGTCACTATCGCCAAAGATTTATTAGGCGTACGTGTCATTTTCGAAGATGAATTACATACGTTTACAGGATACATTGTTGAAACTGAAGCATATGTTGGAAAAAAAGATCAAGCTGCTCACGGATTTAATGGCAAACGCACACCCAAAGTAGAATCTTTATATAAACTGGGTGGCACAATTTATGCGCATGTGATGCATACCCATCTACTTATCAACTTTGTAACGCAATTAGAAGGTGTACCTGAAGGTGTACTGATACGTGCTGTTGAACCAGAAGAGAATATTGAAGCAATGCGCTTAAATAGAAACAAAGACGGCTTTGAATTAACAAATGGCCCTGGAAAATGGACTAAAGCATTTAATATACCAAGACATCTGGATGGTTCACGATTAAATGAAGGCCATCTAAAAATAGATACTAAAAACCGTAAATACCCTAAACATATCGAGGAAACACCGAGAATTGGTATCCCCAATAAAGGTGAATGGACACAAAAACCACTTCGTTTTATCGTTAAAGGCAATCCGTACGTTTCCAGAATATCAAAACGTTCTACGGTACCGCCACAGGATACATGGCGTTAAAAAAGGATACATGGCGTTAAAAAAGGAAACAGAGATTTATATTTAATATATGCTCTGTTTCCTAAAATATTATTAAACTATTTGAATTATAATCGCTCATTTTAAATGTTCGTCTATGATATATGTTTTACTTTTCTACGCATTACCACAAACAAACTAAAAATTATTTAGAAAGTTTTTTATCTTTATCAAGTAAACCGAATTGTATCGTAATAACAGTACAAATAACAAATATCACAGGATAAAATGTGTATTTTAAAACTTCTATATAAGAAACATCACCATACTGTTCAACCATTAACATACCACTATCATGTGGCAGCACCATTAAGGCACAACAAGCAAATATATCTAATAAGCTTGCCATACGTTTAGGCGGTACCTTATATTCATCACCAATTTCTTTAGCGATAGGCGCAGAAATTAAAATAGCTAACGTGTTATGTGATAAAGCAGCAGAAAGCACACCAGACATTAAACTAATCACATATTCCGCACTTTTACGGCCTTTTGCTTTCTCTTTCATTGTCTTAATGATCCAATCAATACCACCATAATATCGGATTAAAGCCACCAGTCCTGATACTAAAAACGCCACAAGAAAGATAAGGAACATACTTTCCATACCTTCACCTATAGCTTTCGTAAACTGAAATATTCCCAAATTACCTTGAGCCAAACCAATGATACCTGCCATTATAATGCCAATGATTAGCACTAAAATCACATCTAGACCTGCGATTGCTGCTACAAGTACAAATAGATACGGCAGTATATTGATAAAGTTAAAACTTAAGTCACCTTCTACTTTACCCGTCCCACCCACAACTGCATATATCATTGCAGTAATAAGTGCAGCAGGTAGTGCAATCAACACATTCATCTTAAATTTATCTTTCATTTTAGCACCGACACCATTTGTTGCTGCAATTGTCGTATCTGAAATAATGGATAAATTATCACCAAAATACGCACCAGCAATCACAGCGGCACCAGCTGCTGCAACATTTAAATCCGCAGCTTGCGCTACAGCAACACCTACAGGAATAAATGCAGCTTGTGCCCCCGTAGAAGTACCTAAGGTTAGTGCAGCAAAACCGCTCATAATAAATATCCCAGGTATAAGCAGACTTGGTGGGATTACAGTAAGTCCCATATTCACCATTGCTGTTTTACCGCCCATTTCCGATGTCACCGTAGAAAAAGCGCCTGCTAATAAGAGAATTAGACCTAGATTAACAATACCGGAGTTACCTGCATGTTCTGTAAATATTTCAACTTTTTTAGTGAATTTTGTTTTTCTATCATAGCATGTCCAAGCAATAATGATGCCAATAAAAATAGCAACATGTCTTGGTAATTGATCAAAAGCATCTTCCTTGCCCATTATGGTAAAAGTAATACCTACACCAATGTATAATCCTAAAAATATGACTAATGGCAGAAGTGCTAAAAAACCATATTGCTTATCACTTCTATTAAATTCCTGCATAACACTCCTCCTGATAAATCTAGTAATTTTATATGGCATATAGTATATCAAAAAATGAGTGAACACAGAAATTTAAAATCTCGCCAAGTCTCATGCTAAAAATAAAATGTGAGCATGAGTCAAAATCAAATTGACTTATGCTCACACACTGTTACTTAATAATTAATCTTACAGATTTAGTTGATTTCAGCATCACCTGTATCTGTTTTAATATGAATGAGATTTGATCCATTTCCTACTTGTTTGTTTTTAAACAAGTGATTGTTAATATCCAGCTCTCCTACGTCACTATCAAATTCTATCCGTGTATTGTTAGGCTGTTTGTCCGTGTAATCCATTGTTATATCGCCCACATCCGTTTTCACTTTAACCGGTTTATCAATTGGCATATCTTTGATATCAATTGAGCCAGTATCACCTTTGAACTCACCCGAATTAAATTGAGTTTTTGTCACATGCATATCCGCAACATCAACCTCAGCAATTAAACGGTCAAATTTTGCATGATTAATATTCAATTTCCCTACATCCGCATATAATTTAGCATAATCCGCTTTTATTTGATCAACCATAATCGAACCGGATTCAGTATTAACATTTAAATGACTTAATGATTTTGGTAAAGTAATCGTGACATCATTATGCTTAAAATCCATAAATGTGATATCAACATTGCTGTCTAAGGGTTTATCTTTCACATATAACGTTCCGTTTTTCACCGTAGTATTCATATTTATTTTATCGTTGGTGCCTCGTGATTCAACTTTAAGTTGATCTCCTCTTTTTAATTTTATATTACTGTTGCTCAAATCTACATTGAGTTTTTTCACCTCAGCATTATTATCATATACTTTATGATAGTTCTCAGTGACTTCTTTCGATTTTTCACTTTCTACTTGAAACTGATTTACAACACCAATGCCACAAACAATCGTTATAATTAATCCAATTATGAAGAGGATAATTAGTGTTTTCTTCATGAAACTCCACTCCTTTTCACCACGTTTATATTCCATTTGAGATACTTCACACAAATTAAATAAAATGCTTTAGTAATTAAATACGTAATCACAAATAACATTAATCCCATACCGAACAATGCACCTATCGCATAAACATCAAAAAGTAATATATTTTCAAACCCACTTAAAAACCCTTTCACTAATAACAATATTGGACTTAAAACAAATGAAATTGTAGTGACAATCAATGAAACAACGATACTCAACACGAAAATAAACGGTACTAAAATTACAAAGAAATTTAATATACTTAAACCCATCACTGCAAAAATGGCATTTCCTACGTCACCAAATTTTTTACTGTCAGCAGCTTTTTCTACAGCAGCTGTCGCATTCATTTCTTTAGCTAAAGTTCTAGGATCTCCTAACTCCTCTGAAATTTGTGCTTCTGATTTACCTTCTTTCAGTCCACTATAAAAATGTGTTTCATATTCATTTAAAATATCTTGTCGTTCTGCATCAGAATCATGTTTTAAATGTTTATGCAATTGTTTTAAAAATTCGTTTTTAGTCATTCCATTCACTCTCCTTTATAAATATTTCTACAATACTTGAAAATGATCGCCATTCATGTAATAAATCAGCTAACCTGTCATTACCTTGGTCAGTCACTTTATAATACTTCCTTGCTGGTCCTTCTGAAGAAGGTTGGTAGTATGTCGTGAGTTCTCCATTTTTCACTAATCTTCGTAACAATGGATATACTGTTCCTTCTGCAATACTCATATGCCTCGAAATATTTTGAACGAGCGAGTAACCATACTGGTCATCTCTTTTGATTATTAGCAACACAATAAGTTCAAGTGCGCCTTTTTTAAATTGACTATTCATATGTTACCTCCTATGGGAAACCAGTACTATACATTACACAGTAGCTGTCAAACAGAATATAACACACACTACTGTACATTGCAAGGTACTGTGCTATAAATATCCCTGATTAATTCTCCTTTAATTTTTGCGTATCAGACAATAGTATTATTGTCTGAAGATTACAAATAAAACAATCACTATTTATTCTATTTAGTATTTAATTCCAAACTAGATTTATGCGATTTAAATATGTATAATAGATAGCATGGAGTTTTGTAAGCACTTTCTTCATTGTCATTTTGCACACGACTCCATCCATATAACAAGACACACAGGAGAGTTTCATTTGAAATATAAGGGGGATTGAAAATGCTAGAGCTAGATGCAATTACTACTTTAGCAATCGCAAGTTTGTTATACCTGTTAGGTATATTTATTGTTAATCATGTTTCAATATTAAGAAAGCTTTGTATCCCAGCACCTGTTATCGGAGGCTTAATCTTCTCGATTTTAGTTGCAATTTTACAATCTACGAACATTATAACAATCAAACTAGATTCTGAATTCATACAAAACTTCTTTATGCTTGCGTTCTTTACAACAATTGGATTAGGCGCTTCTTTAAAGTTACTACGTTTGGGCGGAAAAGTACTCATTTTATACTTTATATTCTGCGGTTTTCTTGCAGTCTTCCAAAACCTAATTAGTGTTTCATTAGCAAAAGTATTAAACATTCCACCATTATTAGGCTTAACAGCTGGTTCTATGTCTATGGAAGGTGGCCATGGTAATGCAGCTGCTTATGGGCAAACTATTCGAGACATGGGGTTTGATTCTGCATTGACCGCAGCTTTAGCAGCAGCAACACTAGGCCTTGTAGCTGGTGGTTTAGTCGGTGGCCCTGTAGTAAAATTTTTAATAACTAAGTATAATTTAAAATCAGAACATGCAGAAGAAACAACAACAGACTATGGTAACGTGAAATCTAATGAATACTTACATAATCGCATGAACCCTACTACCATCTTTTTCTTACAATTTACGATTGTAACTATTTGTATGGCAATTGGTTCATATTTAGGAAATACATTCTCTGAATTAACTGGTATCAATATTCCTATATATGTTGGTGCAATGTTTGTAGCAGTTATCATTCGCAATATTTCTGAATATAATAATTTAAATCTTATTGATATGAAATTCGTTGATAAAATTAGTGACATATCACTAAGCCTTTTCTTATCAATCGCTTTGATGAGTATACAACTTACAGAAATATATCAATTAGCTTTACCTTTAATTATTATTGTTTTAATACAAGTAGTATTTATCGTGTTATTCTCAATTTTTATCGTATTCCGCGGTTTAGGAAAAGATTACGATGCAGCTGTAATGATCGGTGGGTTTATTGGTCATGGCCTAGGTGCAACTCCAAACGCTATGGCAAACTTAGATGTTATTACCAAAAAATTCGGTGCTTCACCAAAATCATATCTGGTCGTACCGATTGTAGGTGCATTTTTGATTGATTTACTTGGCGTCCCAATCGTTACTACATTTATCAATCTATTTTAATGCTGAATTTTGATTTTTAACATAGGAAAGATTCTGAGACATAGATCTTAAAAAAATAGCACTCTGATGATTCAATTCATCGGAGTGCTTCTTAATTTGTTTCTATACTTCATATTGTTGGCTCGCTTTCTTAGGGGCAGCTTCAGCTTGTCCTGTTTCCTCAAGCGACTCGCCAAAATACAACGTATTCATATGTCATCTCACATTAAAATACTTTAAAAACAAGGTCTTATATCAACCAAAATGATGTTAAAAATTATTCTACATGCATACAGCCAATCTGAATGCTTTGGTCTTGCAATTGAAAAACTGCTTAATGATTGTATCTGAATGTTGTAGCTCTCACAAAATCAAACACCGTCTTATAAAACAATGAATTGTTTTAGAGTAAATCTTAAAGTAGACGTCCTATTAGAACCTTTATTTCTTGGTATTAATGGTATTTAATATGAGAAAAGTAGTAACTCAATGAGCCAATTATAATTAAAACAATATAGAAAAAAGCAATTTCTATATTGTTCAATAGAAATTGCCTTTGTCACTTGTCCAAGAACTTTATGTCTAAGATTCTCTTAATTTACCTTTAATCATCAATGATTTAATATACGAAAGTTAACACAGTAGTTCATGACCAGATTTACAAAAATAAATTTCAATAAAATCTTAATTATAAATATCGATATTACGCTGCTCTATCCAAGATTGTAATCTAGGGCCAAAAATCAATTTAGCGCGTTTTAAATCATTTATCGTAGGCGCATTTAACATCGTCATAATTTTTCTCATATGTTCAGTAAATTGCTCAGTATAGTTTAATGTTTCTGTAATACCATAATTTTCAACTTGATTTAAAAATGGGCGCGACATACCCACCGCACTTGCCCCAAGCGCTAAACATTTCACAGCATCTAAAGGAGACCGTACGCCACCACTAGCAAGTATATTCATATCTTTTTGATAAGCAGTGCTTTCTAATAATGATTCCACAGTTGTTTGTCCCCACATACTTAAATAGTCCATGTCCTTGTAGGCACGTCTTTCATTTTCAATATCTACAAAGTTCGTACCACCACGTCCGCTCACGTCTACATATCTTATGCCAATTTCATTTAAGTTTTTGATTGTTTCTTTACTCATACCAAAACCTACTTCTTTGACAATCACTGGAACATCTATGCGCTTCACAATTTGTGCAAGATTGTCCATCCATGTAGAAAAAGTTCTATTACCTTCAGGCATGACTAATTCTTGAGGTGCATTGACATGTACTTGTAATGCTTGAGCATCAAGCAATTGAACTGATTGAACAGCTTTATCAACAGGCACATCGGCGCCGACGTTACTAAATATGATACCTTCAGGATTGGCCTCACGCACGATTGTAAATGATGATGCCATATTGCTATTACGTAACGCCGCATGTGTAGAACCTACTGCCATTGCCATACCACTTTCACGTGCCACGATTGCCAATTTTTCATTAATTTGTTTCGTCCATTCGCTGCCACCAGTCATCGCATTAATATAAAGTGGTTGACTGAGCGTGAAATCTTTTAGCGAATGTTCAAGATTAACATCACTCACATCTATACTCGGAATAGAATCATGTACAAATCGAATTTCATCAAAATCTGAGATTGAAGCATCTGTTTGTGCCATTGCAATCTCAACGTGTTCATTTTTTCTTTGTTCTCTTTTTAAATCACTCATTATTTACTCCTACCTCAAAAATTTTTATTTTGTCAGTTTTCAAACTGCGTCATTAATTTCATACCATGAGACTAAAACCATTTTTCTTTTTTAAAATAAATCACACAACCTATACTAATACAAAACATTAGTGCTAAGACAAAATAATAACCATATCGCCATTTTAATTCTGGCATGTTTATAAAATTCATACCATAAATACCTGTAATTAATGTCAACGGTAAAAATACAACTGACACTAAGGTGAGGACTTGCATAATTCGATTCATTTTATATGAAGCATATGATGTCAAATTATCTTTTATTTCGTTTGTCATTTCTTGACATATTTTCAAAATATTTTGTTGCTTAATCATATGATCGTCAATATGTTGAAGATAAAGCTGGCTCTTATCATCTAAAAATAATTGATGACTTTCTTTTAATTGATTGACTAATTCTGTCATGGGATAAATGACGCGCTTTAATTTAATTAATTCCGAACGTATCTTAAATACATTGTCCATCTCAAATTTCATAGAACCCTTTGTATTTTCACTATCTTCAAATTCATATACCTTATCTTCGATAGCATAAACGAAATCAAAGTAACCGTCTACTAAACAATCCAGCACCAAGATAAATATATGAGTTGGGAGAATATTATTTGTCATTTGTGTTTTAATAGTAGTTTCAATCTTCTTTAAAATATCAAAAGGTTGATGATGGTATGTAATAAGTAAACGATCTTTTATAAAAATATTTAATGCTTTTGCATTGAAATCTTCAGTTTTCACATCATGTACTACAATGTACTGATATGTGTCATAAGCTTTGTATTTAGCTCTCGGTGTCCCGTTTACTGTATCATCAATTTCAAGTTTATTAAAGTTAAAACGTGTTTTTAAAAATGTATTTTCTGCCTCAGTCGGTTGATTAAAATCACACCATATAAACTGCGCTGTTTTCGGAATATCTTCTAAACAATTAGCGCTTGTGAGTTTATTTTCAGACGATAAGTATCTCATTGTGATAGCCATAGGTCACCCATATAATCATTTTCTTTATTTTATCATGAAATGCTATTTGTGTATGTTATATACAATTTTTAGTAAACTTAGGTTAGTAAAATTAATATATATGCTTAATCTAACAATTAAAGTATTAAAGGAGATGTAACGATGAGCAATCCTTTCACATTTTCCAACAATGTGACACCTGATATGATTGACCATAATGGGCATGTACATGATGCAAACTATAATATGGTTTTCAGTGAGGCAATTAATCAATTTAATTATACACATGGCTTATCTTTAGCTGAACGTGACAAGTTAAATTACACATTATTTACTGTTGAAGAACAAACAGCTTATTTATCAGAATTAACTGAAGGTGATACATTTACCATTACAATCTACATCTATGATTATAATGAAAAAAGCTTGCATTTCTTTTCCATCATGACGAACCAAGATGGTATTAATATAGCAACAAATGAAGCAATGATGTTAGGGATTGGTCGCACAATTAATAAAACAGCGCCCTTCCCTAAATCATTTGCTGACCAAGTTAGCAATTATTATGATAATCAACAATTAATCGAATGGCCTAAACAATTAGGTCATAAAATCGGTATCTCGAGATAAGGAGTGCTTAAGATGTCACAAAGTGTAATCGACGCAATCAAAGTGAAGCTTTATGATTTAAACGATGATATGAAAGCTGCACTTAGCGAACTTAACCAAAACAAACAGCTAGTTATTAATGGTCCTGATCATCAATTGATTAAGCGCGGATTTGATATCAGTTATTACCAAGGTCAGAAACAAGCGATAGATACGATTCATTCATTAGTCGAACAAATTGATGTAGAAGAAGATTTAGTTCAACGCTACAGAACTTTTGTTCAAGAAGAAAAACAACTGTATAAAAATAATCTCTCAGAATTTAAAAATATGGATGAGCCAAAGCAAGATTTCAATGAATTTATAGCACTCTACTATAAATTAAAAGGGACACAGACTATTTTAACTGTCATTGATACAATAATGAACGAACACTACTAATTCAATGAACTATTTGGGACATATAAAAACAGACGCAAGGCAATATCAACACATTTATGTTTGATATCTACCTCGCCTCTGTTTTTAATTTTTTATAGGCTTATCATGCTTCTAGAATTCAGTTATATGCTAACGCATTAGCGTTTATCATGAATTGTATTGACGATTTCTTTTACAACTTTATGAGATTCTCTAATAGGTAATAATGCGAATGCATTCACCATTTTTTTAAAGGTATACAGTTGTACTGGTTGACGCATATCTTCTAACATATAAGCTAACCTTTTCATATCTGGTAAATAAATCTCTCTTCCACCACCAAATATATATATAGGCGGTAAACCAAATAATTCTCCATAAATTGGTGATAATCTACTATCATTCAGTGGAAGATTATTGGACCATACTTTCATAATTTTTTGTAAACCTTCTATATTTATGATGACATCTTTATCGATTAAATCATCTGTAATATTTTCATTATTCAATTGAGCATCTAACATAGGTGAAAACAAGTACAATTTAGCTGGCAAAGGTTGATTGTTAGATTTTAATTGTTGCACAAAACTCATCGCTAATGCACCGCCAGTACCATCACCCATCACAATAATATCTTCATTACTGCATTCTGTTAATAATTGTTGATACACTTTATGAATCGCAGCATATGTATCCTCAACATGATATTTAGGTGCTTTTGGATAAATAGGCAATACAACTTCGTATAAAGTACTTAATGCAAGTTTATCCATAAATCTCCAATGAAAAGCTGAAGGCTGTAAAATATTATACCCACCATGAATATAAAGTATTTTCTTTTGTTGGCTGTGTCTAAAACGAAATCTGAACAACTGCATATCATCCATCATTTGTTTTTCTAAATCTGATTTTACATTTAATGTTTCAGGCTGTTTGTGCTTTTTTTCATTCATCGTTAATCTTTTTTGTAAAAATTTTTCAAAGCTTTGTTGGTTATCAAATATAATTGAACGATGTGGTAATAAGTATTTATTAACAAATTTTGTTGTTAGTCTTGATTTCATACATAATCATCCCTATCTTTTTGTAACAAATTTTAGAATTATAGAATTTTTGTTTCAATTCAGTATTTAAAATAAATTATATGATAAAATAAAAATAATGACATAAACGAGAAGTTATAATAGATATTGAAATTTTAAAAATATGACAATTCATACTAAAAATTAAAATATTCAACTACATTGGTTAA